>JANOQU010000424.1:0-3578 GCA_031422355.1 Actinomycetes bacterium | reverse complement strand
CCACCGGCGAGGGGCAGGCCTCCGAAAATCCGTTCGGCCAGGCCGGGCACCGGCTCCATGAGTGGTTGCTCGCGACCCGGTTCGCTCACCGCGAAGTCCTCGGCCAGCCGGGCGGCACCGAGGGTGTCGATCACGTGATGGCCGATCGGCACGGACCTGGGATCGGTGCGGAGATCATGGGCGCCGGCAAGTTCGGACCGCCAGGGTGGCAGGACGATCCGGGGTGGCGCGGGTGGTGGGGCGACAACCCGCCGTTCCACACGCCGACGTACGTCCTCACCCGCCGTCCACGCCCGTCGTTAGCGATGCAGGGTGGTACGACGTTCCACTTCCTCGACGCAGCCCCAGCCGATGCACTCGAGGTGGCGCGCGACGCTGCCGCCGGTCTGGACGTCCGCATCGGCGGGGGACCGACCATGATGCGCGCGTTCCTCGCCGCCGGTCTCGTCGACCACCTGCACGTCGTGCAGGTGCCGATCCTGCTCGGCCGCGGTGTTCGGCTGTGGGACGGCCTGGAAGCGTTGGAGCAGCAGTACGAGGTGGAGGTCGTCTCGACGCCCGGCGGTGTCACCCACGTCACGTTCACCCGCTGACGACCGCACGGCGGACCAGGACTCGTCGATAACCTGCAGCGGTCCCGGAATGGCATGGAAGGTGCGTGATGACGGACGGTGACATGGTGCCGGAAACAAGGCGGAGCGGCTGGTCGCCCGAGCGGCCGATCGAGTACGCGCCACTGTTCGTCTGGCCGCCTCAACCGAAAGCGCTCGCACGTTGGCTCTTCGGGATCCCGGGCTATGTGTGGCCGTTCAACGCGCTCTACCTGCTCGTCGCCATCGGGGTGTGGACCTGGGCGACACCGTCGACTGAGACGATGTCGACGTGGGACGCCGGATGGGTCACGGTCGTACTGCTGCGCAACGCGGGCTTACTGATTGTGTGGTTCGGGATCTTCCATCTCGCGCTGTACTCCAAGAGGTCCCAGGCGCAACGGTCGAAGTTCAACGCCAAATGGCCAGCGTCGCGCAGTGAACGGTTCACGCTCGGGAGCCAGCTGCGTGAGAATGTGTTCTGGTCGTTGGCCAGTGGCCTCCCGATCTGGACCGCGTGGGAGGTGGTGACCCTCTGGCTGTTCTCCAGCGGTCGGATCACCTGGATCAACTGGGCCGATCATCCCGTGTGGTTCGTCGTCTTGATGTTGCTGATCCCGCTGTTTCGCGAGTTGCACTTCTACCTGATCCATCGGCTGATCCACTGGCCGCCGCTGTACAAGGCTGTGCACAGCCTGCACCACCGCAATACCAACCCAGGACCATGGTCGGGGCTGTCGATGCATCCAGTCGAGCATCTGCTGTACTTCAGTGCCGTCGCCATCCACTGGATCGTTCCATCGCATCCCATCCATGCCATGTTCACGTCATTCCACCTGATGATGTCACCCGTTCCTGGCCACGCGGGCTTCGAGCGCATTGAAGTCGGCTCGGGTTCAATCGAAACAGGCGGATACCCCCACTACCTCCACCACAAGTACTTCGAGGTCAACTACGCCGATGGGGCGCTGCCACTCGACAAGTGGTTCGGGTCGTTTCACGATGGCTCAGCCGAGGGCGAGGCCGCAATGAAGCAACGTCGCCTGCAGCGCAGTGAGCGGCCATGACGGGTGGCTGGCGTGCAGCCCTTTCGGCGATCAGTTCGCTGGAGCGGCCAGCGACTCGCACACGGTGACGTACTCGTCCGGGTGAGCCATAGTGGCGATCTCTGCAGCCACCGCGTGCGCTGCAGTCGCGAACTCGTCGCCTCCCAGTAAGCGCTCCAGCGCTTCAGCGATATCCGCGGCGTCGCGCTGGTCTTCTTCGAGGGTGATCGAGGCGCCGGTACCGGCCAGTGCGTCCGCATTTTCCCACTGGTCCGCACCCATCGGGATACAGATCTGGGGTAGGCCTTGCGAGGCCCCCGCAAGAAGCGTGCCGGCGCCGCCATGAGAGATCACGGCGGCGACGCGACCGAGGATGAACGATTGGGGCACGTAGCGCTCGACGCGCACGTTGGCCGGGACGGGTCCGATGTCGGCGGGATCCTGCGCCCCGGTAGTGGCGATGACGTCGACCTCGCTTGCCGCTACGGCGGCAAGGATCTCGCGCCATTGGTCTGGGCTCGACACCACTGTCCCGAGCGTGAGGTACACGGCTGGTCCGGCGGATCCGAATGAATCCAGCCAGCTCGGTTTCTCCGCGGTCGCGCTGCCATCGAAGCCGACGGGACGAACGAGCCGTACGTTCACACTCGATGGGACCGAGCCGAATACGGTCGGGAAACGGTGGAGGTACAGGTGCGCGTACAAGCCAGCGTCAGAGGGAACGGCTAAACCCTCAGCGCTCCACAGTTCAGCCACGGCATCCACGATACCGTCGAGCATTTTTTCGGACGGGGCGCCGCTGAACGCAAACGTGACGTGGGGGATCCCGCGGGCCGTGGCAATTGGTGCTGCGGCGAGTTCAGCCATGTCGTGCACGATCAAATCCGGGCCGAAACGGTCGACGATGGGTGCCAGGTCGTGATGCATCCTCACGGCTGCTCGACCGAATCTTGTGCCGAATGCGACGGCGCGACGTTCCCGTGCCGACAGGCCGCCCACATCGGGTGGGGCCATCAGCGGGGTGCCTGTCGAGGACGCCGCCGGCACCGCTCCAGACCTGTGCACCGGGATGCCGTACGCCTCGATCATCGCCTTGGCCGCCAGCCCGGTTGCCCACGCCACATCATTCCCCGCACGCTGTAGGCCCAACACCAACGGCATCATCGGATGTATGTGCCCAGTAGACGGCACCGATGTCACCAGGACTCTCATGCGCTCACCGTTTGTGATAGTACCGCTCTTGCCTGTGACGATTTGCCCGAAGGGCTTCGAACGAATCCTCGTCAACGGGTAACGTGTTACTAACAACGGTGGTTCTCTCACTCACGATTCAACGGAGGCTCCTCATGGAGTTCGGCATCTTCCTGAACGGCTACATCCCCGGCCCTGGGGCCCACGACTCGGCATGGGAGCATCGCCAACTGATGCGCGAGGCCGAATACGCGATCCTTGCCGACAAACACCATTGGAAATACGCCTGGTTCGGCGAGCACCATGCACTCACCGAGTACAGCCACATGTCGGCTCCCGAGGTGATCATGGGCCTCGTCGCGGGACAAACCGATTACATCCATCTCGGTACCGGGATCAACAGTCTCTCGCCCCGCAAGGAGCACCCTGTTCGCCTCGCCGAGCGGGCAGCGATGCTCGACCACGTCACCAACCGACGGTTCGAATGGGGCACCGGGCGCGGGGCGGGCAGCCACGAGATGGCAGCGTTCAACATCCTCGACACGAACTCGACCAAGTCCGAATGGGACGAGGTGTCACGCGAGATCCCACGGATGTGGGAGCAGGTCGACTACCAGTACCACGGCGAGCACTTCACCGTGCCGACGCCGCACAACGTGCTTCCGAAACCGAACGGGCCTGGCCACCCGCCGATCTGGGTCGCATGTGGCAACCCGCCGACGTTCGCAAAGGCGGGCGAGTTGGGGATCGG
>JANOQU010000423.1:0-6011 GCA_031422355.1 Actinomycetes bacterium | reverse complement strand
GCGCCGTCGGGTCGTTTCGTCATGGTGCCTCCGGGTGACCAGAATAGCGGATCACAGCGCGGTAGAGTCCTACATGGTGTAGTTGTCGACCAGCACCCGCAGGTCCACCCATCGTCTTCCCCTTATGATCCGACGCCTCCTTCTCATACTCTTCGTGTCCTGTGCAGGCCTGCTCGCCCTGTCCAGTCCGGCCCTGGCCCACAACTCGCTTGCGTCGAGCGATCCGTTGGATGGATCCATCATCGCGATCGCACCGACGCAACTGACGCTCACCTTCGACAAGTCCGTGCCGTTAGAGACATTGTCGATTGAAATGATCGACGCAAGTGGAGTTCGATCCGACCTGACGGGCTCGGTCCACGGTCCGAGCGGCGACACCCAAGTCGTCACGCCGCTTCCTGTCCTGATGCCCGGCGCGGTCAACCTCCGCTGGCGGCTGGTCGGACCCGACGGCCATCCCATCACCGGCCGCATAGGTTTCACGATTTCCGCGCCGGCGGTCACAACGACCTTGCCAGCAATCGTGGACCCTGCGCTCCCAACAACGGCGCTACCGGCTCTCATCCTGCCCACATCGCCGGCGGTAGAGGTGCCGGACGCGTCTGCGGTCGCTGGCAGTGGCGACGGCGGTTTCTCGCAGCCGTGGACGACCACGGACCCGACACGTTGGTTCCTCCGAGTCATCTCCTACGTGGCGATCATGACCATCGGTGGCGTCGTTGCGACGATGTTCTTCGTGTGGACGGGGGCGTGGAGACAACGCGTCATGCAACAGGCGGTTGCGCTCTCTATCGGGATCGCGCTCACAGCTGGTTTCGCTCAGTTGCTCGTGGTCGCTTCGGACATCAGCGGTGAGGCGCCGTGGGAGTCGGTTGGTTCGCTGTCGGCTGCAATGGAGACCGACGCGGGAGTTGCGCTCATCGTTCGGGTCGTACTCCTCTTCGTGCTCGCCTGGGTGGTTTTCGCCCCAAACCGAAAGCTCGAGGACGTGCGATGGAATGCGTCTGGAGTGATCGTCCTCGTCCTTCTCGGCACCTGGGCCTACGCCGGTCACTCGCAGTCCATGCGGTGGGCCCTCCTCGGGATGCCACTTGATATCGCCCATCACGCCGCCGCCGCAGCGTGGATTGGTGGTCTCGCCATCGTCGGCCTGGTCGCGACGAAATGGGCCGAACGAGACGAACTGGTCGACGTCGTGCAAAGATTCGGAAGGCTCGCGGCGATCAGCGTCGGAATCATTGTCGGAACCGGAGTCCTCCAAGCGATCCGACTCGTCGGCAGCCCAACTCAAATCTTTGCCGCCGACCACGGCGTCTATCTTGTGGCCAAGTTGATTTTCCTCGGCGTCATGCTCAAGGTCGCCGACATCAACCGCAAGCGGGTCAGTCGCCGATTCCAAGAGACCGCCACAGCCACACCGCGCATCACCGGGATCCTCCGCAGAGCGATGGGCACTGAACTCGCCGTCGGCCTCGCCGTCATCGGGATCACAGCGGCGATGGTCGTGTCACCGCCAGCCGTTGCGCAACAAGGCGAGGCAGAATCGGCAAGCTCGGAGATGGCAGACATCGCCGAGTCGACCACAACCACGGCAGTACCGACGGCGCCGCTGCTTGAACCAGGAACGACGACCTCGACGACCGCACTCACCGCGGCTGCGGTCACGTGCGTGATCGAACCAACGGCTCTGGTAGCAGGTTCGAGCGGCCAGAATGTGATCTGTCTCCAGCAGATGCTCGCGTTAGCAGGCGTCTACGTCGGCGAACTTTCCGGACAATTCGACCAGCCAACCGATGATGCGGTTCGGGCGCTTCAGCTGCAACGCGGCTTACTCGTTGACGGCATCGTCGGCAAGCAGACCGCATCGGCGCTCGGCATCTGGCCACAGTCCTGACCGCGACGCCCGCTTCATCCACCTTCTCACTACACTGTGTAGTAGTTAAACTCTCGACCGAAAGGCCACCAACATGAAGTTCAGGAATGTCATCGTTCTCACCAGCATTGCTGCGATCGGATTCACCGCTTGCGGAAGTGACGCCAAAGAGTCAGGCACTGCGACCGCCGCCACCACGGCGGGCGACGTCACGGCAAGCGTCGCCAGTTCCAGCGCGGCGTTCAACGACGCAGACGTCGAGTTCGCTCAGGGCATGATCCCCCATCACGAGCAGGCCATCGAGATGGCCGAGATCGCGCTCGACCCGACCATCGGTGCGAGCGACGTCGTCAAGGAACTTGCGACCCGTATTCGGGGCGAGCAGGACCCAGAGATCCAGTTGATGACGGGTTGGCTCACCGCATGGGGTCAACCTCTGCAAATGACGTCCGACTCGACCCATGACATGTCGTCGATGACCGGCATGATGAGCGCCGAGGAAATGGACATGTTGTCCGCTGCGACCGGTCCCGGCTTCGACAAACTCTGGCAAGAGATGATGATCATGCATCATGAGGGCGCCATCGAGATGGCGAAGGCCGAGAAGGCAAACGGATCCAGCCCAGAGGCACTGGCCCTGGCGGACCAGATCATCCTCGCCCAACAGACCGAGATCGACGAGATGACCGCCAACCTCGGCTGAGTCAACCCGCTCAGGTCTCCAAGAGTCTCACTCAAGAAACTGTCAAGTCGAACGCTATGCGTGCCGAAAGAGAACACATGACACGTCGCGCCAGCGCCAAGACACACTGTGCCGGATCGGAATCGACCTGGATCAGACGGCCGTCCCGCACAACGTTGTGCAGGACGGCCGTCAGCTTGCTTGCCATCACAGCGACGATCTCGGTCGCGTCGACCGAGGCACTCGCTCACGAGACCCCACCGACGCTCGCTGCGTCAACTGACCCGGTCTACGTCGTGAAGGCCGGCGACTACCTCGCCGGGATCGCAAACAAGCTCAACGTCACACTCCCCAGCCTGCTCGCGGCCAATCACATGACCATCAGCAGCCTCATCGTCCCAGGAAATCAGATCGTCGTTCCCAGCGGTGCAACGCTGCCGACCGCTGCCGCACAACCCGCGCCCGCTGTCACGCTGCCAGCTGTCGCGCTGCCAGTTGCCACGCTGCCAGTTGCCACCGAGACTTACGTCGTCAGGCCCGGCGATTTCCTCATCGATATCGCAGCGAAAAACGGTGTCACCCTCAAAGCACTCCTCGCGGCAAACAAGTTGTTTGCGAGCAGCGTGATCGTCCCTGGCCGAATACTGGCGCTGCCACCAGCCACCCTGGCGCCCGCACCGCCCATCACTCCGGTGCCCTCACCGGCGCCGACCGCCCCCACGGCGCCAACCGCCACGGTGGCACCGACAGCACCGGCTTCGCTTGCGACGGTTGTGGCGTTCCTTCACGCGCAGATCGGCAAGCCCTACGAGTTCAACACGGCCGGCCCCGATTCCTACGATTGTTCTGGTCTCGTACGGGCCGCGTACCTCCAGATCGGAATCAGCCTGCCCCACCAGAGTCTGCTCCAATCGCGGATGGGCGCTTCCGTCGACTGGCGAGTCGACGACATCCGAGCTGGAGACCTCGTCTTCGCCTTCTCCACCGGCAAGAACTACATCAGCCACGTCGGTATCGCGATCAGTTCCACCCAGTGGATCAGTGCCTCCCAGACCGGGGTGCCCGTCAGGATCGGCACGTTGCCAGTAGACGATCGGATCCAAGCGGTGCGGCGCATCGTCTCGGATTGAATTCCCACCGCCGAATCCACTGTTGATCTAACCCTACACAACTACTACACCTTGTAGGAGTACACTGTTTGGATGTGGTTGAACCCGATGAGTCTGCCGAGCCCGACATCCGGAACGCTGGCGATTGGATCGCTTCGTCTGACCGCATACGGATTGATGATCGTCCTCGGTGTGGCCGCCGGCAGTGCCCTCGCAGGCAGGCGTCTTGTCAAGAGCGGCGCTGGCTCGCGAGACGACATGAGCTCGATCGCCGTCTGGGCAGTCGTCGGCGGCGTCATCGGCGCCCGCCTCTACCACGTCGCGACCGACTGGAGTCTTTTCAGCGGTGACCTCGGCCGAATCCCGATGATCTGGAGGGGCGGCCTCGGGATACCCGGCGGCCTGGTCGGTGGCGCTCTTGCCGGCATGTACCGAGCGCGGAACCGCAACGTGGCCGTACCCGAACTCCTCACTGCAGTTGCGCCTGCACTTCCGCTCGCGCAGTCAATCGGTCGATGGGGCAATTGGTGGAACCAGGAACTCTTCGGTCGCGCCACCTCGCTGCCGTGGGCGTTGCGGATTTCCGACGACAAGCTGCCCGTGGGTTACGCAGTGGGAACCACCTTCCACCCGACGTTCCTCTACGAATCGCTGTGGAACCTCGTGCTCTGCCTCGTCCTCATCCAGATCGATCGTCGCGCCTCCCTTCGACCCGGTCGACTCTTTGCGCTCTACCTCGCCGGCTACTTCGCTGGCCGGTTCTGGATTGAAGGGCTCCGCATCGATCCCGCCCGCGTGCTCGCAGGTCTTCGCTTCAACCAGTGGGTCTCTGCAATCGTTGTCGCCGTCTCCGTCGCTTATCTGATCATCGACCGTCGGCGCAGCGACCGGTCGGCGACTTCAGTGGCTGAGAAGGCCCCAGTGGAAACGGTCCCGTGACACACTCCGTCCGCGCTGTCGATCCGTCGGTGTACACCCGCCGCCGTGTGCTCGTCGCCACCGCCGTCGCGCTGCCAATCGTCGCTCTCAGGAAGTTCGGAACGGGCGACGCGACCTCCAACGAGGCCCGGTCGGCCGCGCCCACCGCGTCGCCGCCGGTCGCTGCAGCAGCGCCGCGCTCCGCTGCAACCAGCAATGACTCGGCGACAGTGCCACCGACCACTGCCCTTGAGTTCGACCACGATGTCGGGCCTGGTTCCACCGGCGCCAAGGTCGGCGCCCTGCAGAACCGGCTCATCGAGATCGGGTTCGACCCGGGACCCGCCGATTCAGTGTTCGGCCCCGCGACCGAGCGAGCGGTCTGGGCGTTCGAAAAGTTCATCCTCGACACGCCGCCGGGCGGCGTCACGGGAGTTGTCACAGCCGGAATGTGGGCCCGACTCAACGAGCCGATTGCGGTTCGCCCCCGGCGTGCAGGTCCTGGCTCACACATGGAGATACTTCTCCCTCAACAAGTCGCCGTCGTTTACAACGACGACGCGCCAACGCTCATCACTCACATCTCGAGCGGATCCGGCGAAAACTGGTGCGACGTCGTGACGGTCGACAACGACGACGGAACCCAGACAGAACATGGAATCTGTGGCATCGCCGTCACGCCAGGAGGCGTCTTTCGCTTCGAACGGCGTGTCGACGGCTGGCGGAACTCGAAACTCGGTCGCCTGTACAACCCGGTCTACTTCAACTACGGGATCGCTGTTCACGGCGCCTCCAACGTTCCTAATGTGCCTGCCTCGCATGGCTGCGTACGCATTCCCATGCACATTGCAGAATATTTTCCTTCGCTCGTCAGCGACGGCGACTACGTGTACGTGTTCGACGGTCACAAGGAGCCAGAGGTATACGGTGCCCAGCTTCCTGTGTTCGACTATCCGGATCCCGACTACCAGACCGCAACGTCAACTTCAGCTCGGTGACCCTGAACCGACACGCGGTTTCCCGACGCGGACGACGGCCGTCAGTTGCTCTCGACAAGTTTCCGGCCGCTACTTTTCCATGCGTTCATCCCGCCGTCGAGCTCGACGACATCGGTGTAACCGAGGTCGACCAGCGCGGCCGAAGCCTCGCCAGACATGCGACCTGTCAAGCAGTACACCAGCAACTTCGCAGACTTGTCGGACGGGAGCATCGAGATGTCGAGCGCGTTATACGGCATCGCGATGTCCGTGCCGACGATCTGTCCCTCGTCTGGGACATGCACGTTCACCAGCGTTGCTTCGTCGTTGAGCATCGCTTCGAACTCGTCCGGCGAAACGACGCTGTGACGGCTTGTCGGAGAACCCATATCCATGCCAGCCATCGATGAACCATCGCCCGTCCCATCGCCGGTGCCGTGGTCCATCCCCGG
>JANOQU010000422.1:0-2371 GCA_031422355.1 Actinomycetes bacterium | reverse complement strand
CAGCGTTGCTTCGTCGTTGAGCATCGCTTCGAACTCGTCCGGCGAAACGACGCTGTGACGGCTTGTCGGAGAACCCATATCCATGCCAGCCATCGATGAACCATCGCCCGTCCCATCGCCGGTGCCGTGGTCCATCCCCGGCATCCCGAACGCGAAGTATGCGACGAACGCAGCGATCAACGCTGCGAACGCAGCAACGAACACCTTGCCACTCCGTCGATCACGGTTCGTCGCTGCGGGTACCGACGACGTGCGGGTGGGACGGTCAGCGTTGGAATTGTCGGATCTCGCCGAAGCCGCGGCGTATGTTTCGGGGGCTGGGCTGGTCGGTCGTTGGTCGGTCGTCATCTTGTCAAGTCCTTCTTGATGGGTCACGTGCGGTAGGAGAGAACGGTCGCCATCCCGGCTTCGAGGTGGTAGGCGTTGTGGCAGTGCAGCATCCACTCCCCCGGATTGTCTGCTGGGAACGTCAGCCGGACGGTGTCGCCGGGGAGCACGTTGACCGTGTCCTTGCGAACGCCGCCTGGTACGTCAGTGAGCTGGGGAGTGTGGCCGTGCAGATGAATCGGATGCCACATCGAAGTCGTATTCGTGATGGCCAAAGTCAACCACTCCCCCTCATCGACCTCGATGGGTTCGTGCTGCCCGAACGGCCGGCCGTCGATTCCCCAATCGAAGCCTGACATGCCGCCAGTGAGGTTGATCGGAATCGATCGGATGCCGGTCGGAAGGCTGAGGGCAACGCGATCCGCTGCGCGGAGGCTCGAATAGCGGAGCCACTCACCGTCGAGTTCCGCCAGCGAGGACAGCAGATCGGGGGACTGGGTGGCCGACGAATCACGCGAGCGCAAGACCGCAGCGCTGCGGGAGTCCTTGCCCTCAGCAAGCGCGATGATCGGCCATGCCCCCGACCGGACTTCGACCGTGACGTCGTAGCGTTCGCCCATACCGATCAAAAAGGCGTCGACCTCCACCGGGACCACCGGGAATCCATCCGCATGGGTCACCGTCACCCGATGTCCGCCAATCGCAACCCGATACGCAGTGTCACTCGCCGCGTTGATGAATCTCAAACGGACACGATCTCCGACCCGCGGCATCGGATCAAGAGTGAAGGCATCAGACAACGGGTGGCCGTTGATCAAATGATGCGGATACACGGCGTCGCCGGCATCGCCGCCGAGCAGTGACGACGTCGCCATCGACATGCCGCCCATTTCACCTTCACTCATTCCCTCCATTGACGCGCCCATTTCGCGAATTCGAACAAGCTCGATTTCGGGTGTGGTACCGAGTCCATCGAGCCAGTCGTCCAGCACCAACACGTGCTCGACATCGACTTCCGCGTCGTCGGGGTCATCGATGATGAAGGGTGCGTACAGCCCGCGATCGAGTTGAAGCCCGTGATGAGGATGGAACCAATATGTTCCGGCATCGGGCACCACAAACCTGTACGTGAACGAACTGCCCGCAGCGATGTCTGGCTGTGTCAGGCCGGGGACTCCGTCCATCGAGTTGACAATCGCGATGCCATGCCAATGAATCGACGTCGCCTCGTCGAGGCCGTTCTCAACGGTCACCTCGACGAGATCTCCCTTCCGGGCACGAAGCACCTCTCCAGGGATCTTGTCCGAGTATCCCCAGGTCGAAGCGACAACACCCGCGAGGTCGAACTCAACGGGTCCTGCCCGATAGGTCGCCACAACATCGGGACGCCGCCCGGGATCCACGGCATCGGAGTTTGCCCCGTCCGACGAAACGTCCGCCGATCCGCTCGACGCGCTGCTGCACCCAGTGAACGCCACGGCCGTCGCCGCCGCGGCGAAACCGAGCATTTCGCGACGACTGAACTGATCCGACATGACTCCTACACTATGTCGTAGTTAATTACTTTGCACACCGGCAGGCACTCGAGGCGGCGCATCCTGGCCAGCGAGCGATGCGTCAATCTGGAGTATCGCCGAAGGTCGCGACCCTCGAGCACGCAGTCGACACGGTACGTACCTGGCGGCAGCCAGCACTCAGAAACCGCACGATGTCCGCATGCTGATGGCCGCCGCGCCTCAAACTGGGAGCGCACACAAATTTCTCGACAGATCGCGCTCGGCGAAACGGGATCTATAACAAGAGAGTCTGCAACGAGGCCACCAAGATGGTGCTTGTCTCCTAGTTGCCGGCGAATCGAATTGATCGGCCCAGCAGGCCCTCCCGGCGAAAGGACATCGAGTGCGGACACCTGAATGAGACCTTGCGGAAGTTGATTGCGCTCGCCACTCCGAGCCCGGTGGCGATCAGACTGTTGGCGGCCGGTCACGCTGTCGCCCCTGAGACTTCGGCACCGACGGCGGTGCCCTAAAACCGCAGGTGAGCG
>JANOQU010000421.1:0-8735 GCA_031422355.1 Actinomycetes bacterium | reverse complement strand
CGGTTCACGACCGACAGGGGTCCACGTTGGGCCGAGGTGAAAGCCGATCACGTGTCTGGTCAACAGGTGCAGAGCGTTCCGCTCGATCTTTTTGGCGAGGCGATGAAGACCGATTCGTCCGGCGGCGTATTCGTCGGTTCGGCGAAGTTTGACCCGCGGTTGCCGGTTCAGCGACGGGTAGAGGATGCGTCGAATGGGGATCCGGATCCCGGTGGCGAGAGCCAACTGCAGCCACCATTGTTCGTGTGCCGCGAGGAGCACGTTTCCGGCGAACAGCAACTCGGCCTTGTCCGCAGGATCGGTCGCTTCCATCGAGCTGGCGTATGCCCACATTCCTCGGTAGAGATGTCGGCCGTTGTCGTCGGCTTTGGTGCCCTTGCCGTCCGGTTCGAGTTCAGCGAGCGTCTTCTGCGGTGGACACGAATTCACCTCCGGTGCGACGACGAAGCCCACGTTGATCGACGGCATCACTGCATGTGGTTGCAGCCTGGCGAGGCACTGCTCGAAGGCTGCGCCCCGTTCCAATGGCGACGAGGCGTCGTTGAGGTGGCCCATTGTCTCGATGAAGACCACGAAGGCCTGACCGATGTCGTAGAAAACACCCTGGTTGCCGTACCCGAAGCATTGCTTGACGGTCTGGCGAATCATGGGGATCGGTAGGCGGAGCAGGCGACCGATTGCGTTCGATGGCCATTGACCGAATGCCCCCCAAGTCGGGAGGTCGGTGCCAAGTACCTGTGCAAGTTTGCGCGAGATGTCTTGGTAGGCCAGCGTGATCAACTCATTGCGGCGACGCTCGGTCATTCGAGTGAATGTGATGTCGTAGACCCGTTGGAGGCTTACCTCACGAGAGTTGAGATTTGGGATCCAATCGACGGATGGATCGAGTGTCGGATCACGGTTGACAACGTCGATCGCACTCATCATCGGCAGCAGCATCGATGCATTCTTGTCGACGCCTACCATCGTCGCGAACGGTCGTTCATTCGTTGTTAGATATGGCGATGGCTTCCGTTCCGCCCGGCTTTCCGACTGGCTCACCTGCAGGGTTCGGCGCAGCGCCCGGTCGGCCCGTCGATCTCGATCGGCGACGCGGTTGGGCAAGGATCAGTGCCGCCGCTGCGTGCCTGACAGGTGTCGCCGTGTTCGCGCTCAGCGCCGCCGGACTCGTGATGATCCTGTTCGCGGGCGCCGCTCGTGCGTGGAGTTTCTTCACTGATGAATCGATTACCGAGGCCCCGGTTTGGGCGTGGGCACCTGGCGGCGCTGGCGTACTGGGGGCACTGGCTGTGGTCGTCAGTTTCGCTGGCGCGTTCTGGTATTTCTGGCGTGGGGCGAGCAATCAGGTCCTGCGCGAGGTGGCTGCCGTTCCACTCGATCGCACTCGATTCCCCGGTTTCTACAATGTGGTCGAGGGTTTGTCGATCGGCGTCGGGCGAACGATGCCGAGCCTGTTCGTCACCGATGATCCGGTGCCGAACGTGATGTCGCTGCGATCGAACCGCGGGCGCGCTCTCGTGTTGACAACCGGCTGCGCGTCGTTGCCGCGAGATGAGGTGGAGGCGATGTGCGCTCACGAGATTGGGCACCTGTGGGCCCACGATGCGCATTGGGTGACGTCTGGGATGGTGGCGCTCGCGAGGGCTCGCCGGTTCGGGAATCTGATCGTCGGACTCGGAGTCGCGCTGTTCGTCGTCGTTGGCGGCTTGGCCTACTACGTCGAGGTGATCCTGTGGAGCACCGGCATCGTCGCGTTGATGTTGCTTGGCCTTGGTTGGGTGGCGCGGGTTTCTCTCCGGAAACTGGAACTGAGTGTGCGCCGTCATGCCGACGAGATCGCCGATGTCGTTGCTGTCAAACTCGCCAAGAACCCGCAGTCGTTGGGTTCGGTGTGCGCTCGACTTGCGGCAAATCCCGACCGCGTGTCACCGGTCGGCTGGCGGTCCGAGTTGCTGTGGTTCGAAGCAGTCGAGTCGATTGATGCGCCGGGTTCAGAGTCAGACCCGAACGTCCGTCAGGCGTATGCCGGCGTCATCCAGCAGGTCAACTCTCGCAGCAACACCGAACTGATCGAGCGGGCCAGCAAGGCCTATGCCGAGGCCAGGGTTCCGCCTCCTCCCGGTTGGATCGGGTCTCGCCCAACGGGTCGCTGACGCGGCACGTCACGCAAACGCTGGCATGACCTCGCGTTCGAACAACCGCAGGCTTGTCCACGCCAGTTCGGGCGGGATGCCCCCGCACATGGGGTGCAGCATCACGAACGGGAATGGCGCCGCCTGGATTTCGCCGACGTATTCCTCCGGCGTCAGAACGGCGTAGGCGTTGGTTGTCCGAAGCTGGTCGATGTTATCGACGGGGGAGTACGGCGACGCGACGTGATTGGCTGCCTGCCAGGCCCCGTAGGAGTTCATCTCGTGGAGGAAGTACGGGCCCATGTCATGCCATCCCTTGTCCGGGTCTTCGGCGAGGGCGACGATCCGGTTGTCTCCGGTCGGGCACGGCCCGGGATCGGGACGTCCGAGAGAGATCACTTCGTCGCGGTAGAACGGCCAGACGTCGGGGACCGATGGCAGAAAGCCGTCTGCGATCTGGGCGGCCCGACGGGCAGCGCGTTCGCTGCTTCCGCCGAGGGTGATGCCCGGGCCGCCGGTGCGTTCGGGGGCGGGCGTGACCGTGACGGTCCGGCCACGGAACTCGAACGGCTGGCCTGTGAATGCCGCCTTCAGCGTGGACACTGCTTCAGTGACGAGCCGGGCGCGCTCGTTGGTTGCCACCCCGAACATCTCGAACTCTTCGCGGACATACCCCCCGGCGAGGGTCACGTCCACCCGGCCCCTGCTGATGTTGTCCAGAACCACGAGATCCTCTGCCAGTCTCAACGGGTCGTGAAACGGAGCGATCAGCGCAGCGACGGAGAAGCGAACGTTCGTAGTCCGTGCTGCCATCGCTGCGACCATGATGAGCGGGCTCGGCAGATACCCGTCGGGAGAGCCGTGGTGCTCGGACAACACGATCGCAAAACACCCGTGCTCGTCCGCCCAGGCGGCCATGTCCAGCGCTGCTGCGTACCGATCAGCCATCGTGGCCGCGCTGATGGCCGGATTGCGGAGGTCGAAGCGAATGATGAAGGGAAGGGTCATGGAATGTCCTGTCGGAGTGCCTGTGTCATCCTCGTGCTGTACCAGTCCAAGAACTGGATCACGCCTTCCTCTTCGACGGGTGAGTATGGCCCCGGTCGGTAGGCAGGCGAGTTGACTCCGCGCTGGGTTCGCTCGACGAGGACCTTGTCCTGACTGTTGGTGATGAGCCAGACGTTGGTCAGTTCGTCGACGTCGTAGTCGACGCCTTCGACCGCATCATTGTTGACGAGCCACGTCGTCGTGAGTTCCGTGCGGGTCGGACCGAGCGGCAGGATACGGAAAGTGATTGCATGGTCGGCCATGTAATGGCTCCATGTCGACGGGTAGTGGTAGAGCAAGACGTCGCCGAGGTTGCGCGCAGGCAGTTGTCCGAACCGGACTCCGACAGCGGGCACTCCGGACGTCGTCATCGACCGAGCGTCGCCGATGAACGGCATTCGCATCGCTCGGTATTGCAGGTCGGGCGCGGCGACGAATCGACTCGGCAAACCCAGGTCCTCGCAGTCATTCACGAGCCGTTCGAGAGCGAGGAGGTCATCGCCGCTGCCGCCGCCGGAATGCAGTGGTGCCTCCGGAAACGTGACGCACAGTTCCGGGTGGGTGGACTTGCAGTGGAAGCACTCGCGGTTGTTCTCCATGACGAGCTTCCAGTTGCCATTCTCGACCACGGTGGATGTGGCGGCGACCCGGGCGTTGGCGAGGTCGAACGGCGCGAGGTACGGCTCGACGACAGCGCGAACGGGTGCGAAGTCTGGTGGAGCTTTGGCGACGGACACGAAGATCATTCCGCCGGTGGTTTCGCAGTGAGCCGACAGCAGCGAGTGCTCGCTGGGCTCGAAGTCATCCGGTGCGTGGCGAGCTTTGGCGAGGGTGCCGTCCAGTTCGTAGGACCACTGGTGGTAGGGGCAGACGATCCGTCGTCGGACGGAGCCAAGAGCGTCCTCGCAGAGCACGGAGCCTCGGTGACGACACACGTTGTGCAGCGCTCGAACGATGCCGTCGACACCGCGAATCACGACCAGGTTGTACTCGCCGAGTTGAACGGTGAGGTAGTCGCCGGGGTTGCGAATGGCTGCCTCGGCGCCGACGAACACCCACTCGCGATGCCAGATGACGTCGAGGTCGACGCGATGGAACGAGGGATCGGTGTAGAACTCGCGGGGGAGCGAGTGTCCGGCCAACCGGTGGGTGAGGAGATCGTGGACTGAGTCGCTGGACACCCTGTTGATCATGTCGTGATTGCGCTCGAATGTCATGGTCAGAACCGCCTCGTCCGAGGCATCGTTTGTACAAACGTCCGGAGTCATCGCTTGGTCGACGGGTCGGCCCGAGCCGCTTTCCTGTACTCGCCCGGTGTCATGCCGATCGCAGCCTTGAAGTAGCGGGTGAGTTGGCTCTGGTCGTAGTAGCCGCATCGGGTTGCGATCTCCGAGATCGATGCCTCCGTGGTTGCGACCATCGTGGCGGCGCGATCCACGCGGGCCGACATCAGGTACTGCTTCGGCGACGTTCCGAGGACCTTGCGCATCGACCGTTCGAGTTGGTCGGTCGTCATGTTGGCAGCGCGAGCGAGATCGTCCACGCGCAGCTTGCCAAGCTCGTCACTGAAGGTGAGTTCGATCGCAGCTCGAAGACCAGACGCGGCGTCGCCGTGTCGCTGCACGAGTTGAGCCTGCGTCGACACGGCGACGATCTCTGGCTCGTAGCCCGGGTCGCGATCGTGCAGCAACTTCGTGGTGAGGAACCACTCTGGTCGTCCGCCACGATCGGTGATGATCTCGAGTTGGTTGCGCACCGCAATGCCGGTGCGGAGCAGCGACTGATCCTGCGCGTCGTAGGCGACGGCGAGAAGCGGCGGGAAAAACTCGGCAGCTCGCTTGCCGATCAGTTCACGTGGATGGCGCATCGAGGTGCGGCGAACAAATGCGTCGTTGACTGCGATGTAGCGGCTCTGAGTGTCCTTCACGCAGATCATGACGCGCGGCGTCGAGTCGAACAGGTCCAGCAGCAATTGCGTCGAGGGTGACACCATCAGTCGTAGTCTCGCCCCACCGCTGCCGGTTGTACGAACGGAGTGGCATCCCGCCGAGAATCGGCCAAGACTCAATCGGACACTGCCGAGTGAAATGAACCCATGGACGACCCGCTTCTCCAGCCATACGCAATCAAGCACCTCGAGCTCCGGAACCGGATCTTTTCCTCTGCCCATGAACCTGCCTACAGCGATAACGGGATGCCGACCGACCGCTACCGGCTGTACCACGTCGAAAAAGCCAAGGGAGGCATTGCCCTGACGATGACCGCCGGAGGCGCAGTCGTCAGCAGGGACAGTCCACCCGCTTTTGGCAACCTCCACGCATTCGACGACGACATCGTGCCGTGGATCCGCCGACTCACCGACGACGTCCACGAACACGGCGCCGCTGTGATGATCCAGCTCACCCACCTCGGCCGACGCACCGGGTGGGCGCAAGATGATTGGTTGCCCGTCGTTGCACCGTCGCCCCTGCGTGAGCCCGCACACCGCTCGATCCCCAAAGAAGCCGAGGAATGGGACATCGCCCGGATCATCGGCGACTATGCCGACGCCGCCGAACGCATGCAGGCCGGCGGGATGGACGGCGTCGAGATCGAGGCATACGGACATCTCCTGGACCAGTTCTGGTCGCCGCTCACGAACGTTCGCAACGATGGCTACGGCGGCTCGATCGACAACAGGCTCCGCTTGGCCACCGAGACGCTGCAGGCGATCCGTGCGCGCGTCGGTCCTGCGTTCATCGTCGGGATCCGGATGGCGATCGACGAAACTATCGAGGGCGGCATCGACACGCCGACCGGGCTGCAGATCCTCGCAGCGCTGGAGCAGTCGGGACTCATCGACTTCGTCAACGTCATCCGTGGCCACATCGCAACCGACAGCGATCTCAGCGAAGTGATCCCGATCCACGGCATGCGGTCCGCGCCGCATCTCGATTTCGCCGGATACGTCCGAAGGCACACTCGCCTGCCGGTTCTGCACGCGGCCAAGATCGACGACGTTGCGACAGCGCGCCACGCAATCGAATCCGGCCTGCTCGACATGGTCGGCATGACACGAGCCCACATGGCGGATCCGCACATCGTCCGCAAGATCACGTTGGGACGAGAGGCCGAGATCCGACCGTGCGTGGGCGCGACTTACTGTCTTGACCGGATCTACGAAGCCGGCGAAGCGCTGTGCATCCACAACGCGGCCACGAGCCGCGAAGCAACGATGCCGCACACCATCGACCGTGCGCCACACGCCCGCCGAATCGTCGTCGTCGGCGCCGGTCCCGCCGGGCTCGAGGCCGCACGCGTTGCGGCCGAACGCGGGCACACCGTCACCGTCTTCGAAGTCATGCCGGCCGCCGGTGGACAGGTCCGACTCGCGGCGCGCAACGTGCGTCGCCGCGACCTGCTCGGGATCATCGATTGGCGGGTGGCCGAACTCGCACGGCTCGGCGTGGAGATCCACTACGACACCTACGCCGACGCCGACCAGGTCCTCGACCGAGAGCCCGACGCAGTGATCGTCGCCACTGGCGGCCTGCCCCAACACCCCCCGCTGGAGTTCGGAACCGAGCTCGCGCACACCGCATGGGATGTCCTCAACGGCGACGTCACTCCTGAAGGCGAGGTCGTGCTGTACGACGACGGCGGAACCCACACCGGTCTCTCCGCCGCAGAGATGATTGCCCGATCAGGCGCCCGCCTCCACATCATCACCCCCGAGCGCACGCTCGGCATCGACGTCGGCGGCATGAACCACGTGCCCTACGCGCGCGCCTTCAACGAGACCGGCACCGTGATCAGCCTCAACCAACGGGTCCGTAACATACGCCGTGAAGGCAGCCGGCTCTGTGCCGAGATCGGGAGCGATCACACCGGGCACCGCACCACATTGCATGCCGACTGGATCATCACTGATCACGGCACGACCACCAACGCCGACGTCTACTTCGACCTGAAGCTCGCTTCGAGCAACCACGGCGAAGTCGACCAGGCGGCCCTTCTCAACGGCGCTCCGCAGCACGTTCGCCATAATGACAACGGAACGTTCCAACTCTTCCGTATCGGCGACGCCGTCTCCAGCCGCAACATCCACGCCGCGATTTACGACGCACTCAGGCTCGTCAAAGATCTCTGACCGTGCAGCGTGTTGCGCCGACACTGGCACGATTCCGCACCGTGTTGCGGATCTGAGACGCATCCGGTCCCAAGTCCGGCCCGCGGTGGGGCTGTGAGCCACGTGCGAGTGGCCAGCGTGCGTTGACTTCGTTCCCACAACGAACACACCCGGCCGCTCAAGTGGTGGACGCGACCAACAAACGATCATGGCAACGCCACTAGCATCTCTGCGACGGAACGCACCCTCTACGCGGCAATTCGCGCACGATGCAAGCCGTCCCCGCTCCCGTAGCTCAGGGGATAGAGCAACGGTTTCCTAAACTGTAGACGGAGGTTCGAATCCTTCCGGGAGCGCTAGAAAACATATAGTGAGCTGGTCTTATTATGTTTCGGTGACAGATCCAGAACTGAACCGTTCATCCTGTCCCCGGCCAATCCTCATCGTGATTGGGAAGGCTGTGGGAAGGGAATGTCCGTCGTGAGGACGTCGAGCGTGCTCGGATCTCGGCCGCCTTACAGCTGTTGGGCCAGCGCCACGATGATCTGTTCGGGACCGCGGACGTAGCAAAGTAGATAGCTGCTCTCGTACTGTGCCACCTCGCCAATGAGCTCGCCACCGTGGGCTCGTAGCGCTTCGACTGTGGCGCGGAGGTCGTCGACGGCGAACATGATGTTTCGCAGGCCAAGCATGTTCGGTGCGTCCGCCGAGCCAGAGCTGAACGCGCTTGGGTGACGGAACCTTGTGAGCTCGAGGCGGCTGTGACCGTCTGGGGTGCGGAGCATTGCGATGTCGACGCGGACCCCGTCGATTGCGTTGACCTGATCCACCCATGGTCCTTCGATTGCGGCCTCGCCGTCGATCTCCATCCCGAGGGCAACGAAGAAGGCGGTTGCACCTTCCATGTCGTCGACGACGACGCCTATGTGGTCCATTCGAACTATCGCCATGATCATTCTCCGTTTGCAGAGGGGCCACCATCATGGTCGTAGGAGAACCCAACCGATACCTCCTCGGTCGACCATCGAGCTCGGTCGCCAATAGAGATTCGAGGCTGCTTTCAAGATGTCGGAGCCGCGACGCAGCTCCCGGTTATCCCGTTTCAGCTCGCAGATTCCGCCGAGCGTCAGCCTTCAAGGTTCCTGGCTTGCGGCCGCCGTTGATCGCGGCATGATCGACTCAGCCGCACCACGCATGGGTCTCGTCCATTTCGACAGATCAGCCGAATGGCAGGTAGGCGACGAAGCCCAGCGCACTCCATGCTGCGAGACACAGCATCGTGCGCTGGACTGAAGTGCGGTCCGCCCGCCGCAGCAGCAAAAGAGTCGTCGCCGCTGCGATCACGATCATGAGGACGATCCAGCCGGCATCTGCGGAGGTAGTGGCCTCGTGTGCTGCTTCGGAGACGAATACAGCGGGCAGGGTTGCCGCCGCAGCAGATCCTGCCC
>JANOQU010000420.1:0-4881 GCA_031422355.1 Actinomycetes bacterium | reverse complement strand
GTTCGGGCCGATCTCGATATCGGACCGAACGACCGTGCGTGATATCGAATCGCCGAACCGGCTGACCCTGTTCGTCCGGGCTCGACCTGTTCTGGAAGCCGTCGTGCAGTTCGATGTGACGAACATCGGGCGATCGTGCTTACTAACGATGACTGAGACGCCAGTCGGCTTGTACAAGATCATGGCGCCGCTCGCTGGGCCGCTGATCAGGGCCCGAAATGAACGGTCCTTGCGACGCCTCAAAGACCTCGTCGAGGCCCGCGCGGTCAAGACGGCGACGGGCGATATTCGATGAGCAGCATCGTGGCGTCGTCTCGAAGGCCGACATCGGCGAACGTCAGAATGTTGTCGGCGAGGTGCCGGACTGTCTCACGCGCTGGCAAGCGCTCCAGTGACGCTCGGACGAGGAAGTCCGCAAGGCGATCGTCACCGAAATACGAGCCGTCCGGAGATCTCGCCTCGGTGATTCCGTCGGTGTAGAAAAGCACTCGGTCGCCGCTTTGAAGTTCGTGTTCGGCCACCTCGACGACTGGCCCGCCGAGGCCAATCGGGTGCGACGGCTTGCAGAGCAGCGGTCCGGCGTAGGTGCCATTGCGGACGAGCATCGGCAACACGTGACCGGCGTTGATCCACCTGAGAATGCCCGCGTTCAAATCCACCGTACCGATGATGCCGGTGACGTAGTAACAGTCACCGAATTGCGTCGCGATCGACTCGTCGGCGATCTCGTAAGCGGTGATGAGGTCTCGTCGGGCGCGGCGCGAGTTCCGGAGACTGTTGATCGCCGCCGCTGACATCAGCACGGCCGACATGCCATGGCCGATTGCGTCGACGACGGCGAAATCGACGCTGTCCTGGTCGAACGCATAGTCGAACGAGTCACCGCCGATGGCATACGCAGGCTCGAGGATCCCACTGACTGCGACTTGCTCGGTCGAGCACGTCAGCGGCGGGAGCAGGTCCCATTGCACCTCGGCTGCTGCCGACAGCGGTTCGGATCGGCGGGCACGAGCCGACGCGTCGGTGTAGCGACTCTTGACAACCCAGGACATGACGAAGATGGCGACGAGCGGTTCGAGCAGTGCTGGTACGAATCCACTCCACTCTTCGAACTCGAGTTCCAGAACGCCGATCCGGCTCGATCCTTCGATGAGCGGGACGAGCACCACGGTCGGGTGGGTCCCGAGCACTTGGGTCTCGCCGCTCGTGAACACCCGTCCGGTCAGCGTTCCGGCAATCGACTGCGCGACTCCAACCGGGCCGTCCACGTTGATGTGTTGCAACGTCCTGAGCGAGTAGTCCGCCACATGGAAACGCGCCTGTTTGGCCCGCAACAGTTCACACATCAATTCGAGGAGTGTGAGCACATCAGGCGGCGATGTTCGCAAAGACATCTCCACCATCCGGGTCACGCCACCTTCGATTGGGTCACCCACCACAAGCCTCCCGGTCCACCGACGCATGCTTGACACAAACAGTGGCCCGTCCATTCCGTGGCGTCAAGGAAAGCAAACGGTAACAAGCGCGACGCCCTGCCTCCGCAATCCCGTTGATCACGGAGTTGGCTCGAACAGCAGAGTTGCGGGTCGCTGCGGGGTGACCGGTAGGTTCGCCGCCGTGGCGACCGACACCGAAGTGCCCGACGTGACCGGCGGTCTCGAGCTGACTTCCATCCGCGTCATCGATCTCAGTTCCGGCATCGCCGGTGGCTATTGCTCCAAGATGTTCGCCGACGCTGGGGCAGAAGTCATCCTCGTCGAATGCGCGGAGGGGACATCGCTGCGACACTGGTCGAGCGGGGGTCACCGACCGGAAGACATCGACGGCGTGCTCTTCCGCTACCTGCGCCACGGCCAGCGGTCCGTCGTCGTCGAGGGCGACGATCTGTGGGCACTGATCTCCGGTGCGGATCTCGTGATCACTGACGCGACGAGCGTTGTCGACCCGGACTCCGTACGCCGCCACCATCCGAGCATCGTCGTCGTGTCGATCACGCCGTTCGGACTGAGCGGCCCCTACGCCGGTCGACCGGCGAGCGAACTCACGGTGCAGGCCGAAAGCGGTGCACTGGCGATTCGCGGCCGAGCCGGCCGCGCACCTCTGCAAGCCGGCGGACAGACCACGGACTGGGTCAGCGGCGCGTATGCGGCGGTCGGCGGGTTCGCTGCACTTCGCGGCGCAGCGCGCACGGGCGACGGCGAACTCGTCGACGTCTCCTGGGCCGAGGTTGCAAACAACACCTGCACGTTGTTCGCCGACACCTCCGATGCGATCGCCGGCCGACCCGATCTCACTGGGGCGCCATTGAGTCGAACGTACGAGACGCCATCCGTCGAACCAACACTCGACGGCTGGGTTGGCTTCAACACCAATGCCCGCCAGCAGTTCGACGACTTTCTCGTGATGATCGAGCGCAGTGACTTGCTCGGTGACCCGACCTGGTACGGCTTGCAGACTCGCACCGCCCATTGGGACGAGTGGAACGACATCGTCCGCGCGTGGACGACCCGGCACACGACGGAGGAGATCGTCGAACTCGCTGCACTGATGCGCATTCCGGTGAGTCCTGTGTCCGATGCTCCGACCCTCGTCGCCAACGATCACTGCGTCGCCCGTGGCGTGTTCATTCCGGATCCGCTCGGCGAATTCTTGTTCCCCCGTCGCCCGTGGACCATCGACGGCGAGCCAGCTCCTGCTCCGACATCCGCACCCACTGTCGGAGCGGACACCGGTCGCGTGGCACCGCGCCAGACACGGGTCGCCGACAGCGGTTTTGCCGGGGACGGCGCGCCGGGCCGACCGTTCGAAGGACTGCGGGTGCTCGACATCACCGCCTGGTGGGCCGGCCCGTCTGCGGGTCATGTGTTCGCCATGCTCGGCGCTGACGTGATCCACGTCGAGTCGACGAAGCGACCGGACGGTATCCGGATGGCGGGTGGAGCATTCTTCACCCGCGACCGCTGGTGGGAGCTGAGCTCGTTCTTCCTCGCGGTGAACACGAACAAGCGCGACCTGACGCTGGACCTGTCGTCGCCCGAAGGCCGCGATCTGCTGCTGAGGATGATCGACGACGTCGACATCGTCATCGAGAACTTCACCCCGCGGGTGTTTGAGTCGTTCGGCCTCGGCTGGGATGCGATCCACGCCCGCAACCCGCAAACGATCATGGTTCGGATGCCGGCGTTCGGCCTCGAAGGCCCGTGGCGCGACCGACCCGGTTTCGCTCAGACGATGGAGCAGATGACGGGGCTGGCCTGGATGACGGGGTACGTCGACGATCAACCGCGCATCCAGCGCGGTCCGTGTGACCCCAACGGCGGCATGCACGCAGCATTCGCGACGATGGTCGCGCTCATGCGTCGCCAACGAACCGGTGTGGGCTCGATGATCGAAACACCGATGTTCGAGGCCGCGATCGCCGTCGCCGCAGAGCCCGTCGTCGAGTTCACTGCGTACGGCAACGTCATCAGCCGCGACGGCAACCGAAGCGCGCGTGCGGTGCCCCAGGGGGTCTACGAGTGCGCGACCACCGAGCATTGGCTCGCCGTCTCCGTCCTCGATGACGAGCAGTGGCGGTCGCTCGTCGTGGTGCTCGGATCACCGGAATGGGCGCTCGCCCCGGATCTCGCGACCGCGCGGGGAAGACGGATTCGTCACGACGAACTCGATGAGCACCTCGCTGCGTGGACCTGTCAGCAGGAGCTCGGCGACGCCGTGTCCAGGCTTATCGACGCCGGTGTCGCCGCCGCCCCCGCCCGGGACCCGCGTCGCGCTCACCAGAACCCACAGTTCTTGTCCCGCGGCTACTTCGAGATCGTCAATCACTCGGTCGCCGGTTCGATCGAGGTGCCGACGCTGCCGTTTCGTTACGCAAGCGTCGATCGGTGGATTCGTACTCCCGCGCCGCTGATGGGCGAGCACAACGCCGAACTGCTGGCCGCAGTCGGATGCACCGACGTCGGGATCGAGGCCCTGCTCGCTGCAGGCATCATCGGCAACGCCCCCACGTTCTAATCAACGCAGTGTCCGACTGATCGCTCCCGAACGGGCGTGAATTGTCGGTCAGTGAAGCCACCGGCTGCGACGGATAACCCTCTGTCCGACGGATCGCTCCCGAACAGGAGTGAATTGTCGGTCAGTGAAGCCACCAACTGTGACGCTCCAACGTCGCCGAACCGGCGCCGACAAACCATCATGGCGACCAGGTCATCAAAGCATCGTGCGTCACACCTTGGGAGATCACATGAGCACAGCCGTCTCGGAACCGTCACTCGCCAGTGAGCTGTTCGCCTCGACTGGGGTGATCGACGTGGACACTCACCTCACCGAACCACCCGATGTCTGGACGGCTCGTCTGCCGAAGTCGATCCACGACCAGGTGCCACACATCGAACGCATCGATGGCAAGGACATCTGGATGGTGTCGGGCGAGCGCCTCGGTGCGCCGGGCTATTACTCGATGGCGGGTTGGGACGGCGTCATGCCGACCTCGGTGCCGGCCACCTATGACGAGATCGATCCATCGATGTACGACGCCACCGCACGCCTACGGTTCCTCGACGAACAGGGCATTCAAGCCCAAGTCCTGTACCCCAACGTTGGTGGTTTCGGCAATGGTTACTTCCTCCGCCTCGGCGACCGCGACCTGGTCGTCGCGTGCGTGCAGGCATACAACGACTTTCTCACCGACTGGTGCAGCGCCGACCCACAGCGCCTCCTGGCCGTCACCGCGCTGCCGTTCTGGGACCGCGAACTGGCGATTGCCGAATTGCACCGATGCATCGAGCGCGGCCATCGCGCCGTCAACTTCTGCAACCAGCCCCAGGATTACGGCCAACCACATCTCGCCGATACGCACTGGGATCCGATCTGGGCCGCAGC
>JANOQU010000419.1:0-13150 GCA_031422355.1 Actinomycetes bacterium | reverse complement strand
GGCGGCGGTTCCCTCCAGCTTCACCTCGCCATGGTTCAAGACGTATCCACGGTCAGCGACCTGGAGGGCCATATGGACATGCTGTTCGACGATGAGTACGCCGCATCCGGTCTGGTCGGCGATGTCACGAACGATCGGCAGTAGTCGCTCGACGATGATCGGAGCGAGTCCCAGGCTCATCTCGTCGACGAGCAGGCACTTCGGTTCCGAGGCCAGGGCGCGAGCGACGGCGAGCATCTGCTGCTCACCTCCAGACAGCAGCCCCGCGGTCCGTTGTCCCAACGGCTTGAGTGCTGGCAGCAACTCCATTGCCCGCTCATGAGCGGCCCGACGCGATGCCTTGTTACCGGTCAGCCCGAGCCGAATGTTTTCGTCGACGGTCAGGTCGAAGAAGAGCGAACGGTCTTCAGCAACATGGGCCAGCCCACGCCGCGGAATCCGGTGAGGATGCGTGCCATCGACGACCTCGCCGATCACTTCCACCCTGCCGGCCAGCGGCTTCAGTAAGCCCGAAAGAGTGAGCAGCGTGGTGGTCTTGCCCGCGCCGTTGGGGCCGAGCAAAGCAACCACTTCGCCGGGCCCGACCGTGAGGTTGAGGTCGCGCACGACCGGGATCCCGCCATAGCCCGCGTGAAGGCCCTGCACGTCGATCAACCATTCGGTCACGGGGTGGCCTCCTCGGCGACGGCGACGGTGGCGGCTGCCGATTCTCCGAGGTAGGCCGCGATAACGGCAGGATTCGAGCGAACCTCTGCGGGTGCACCATGGGCGATGATCCGACCGAAGTCGAGAACGTAGATGTAGTCACAGACACTCAGTACAAGGCCCATGTCGTGGTCGATGAGGAACATGCCCATGTCGTGCGCAAGGCAGTCGCGCAGGCGCTTGCCGAGGAGAGCGCTCTCGGCAGTGTCGAGTCCGGCTGCAGGTTCGTCGAGGAGGACAAGCCGTGGCTTGGCCGCAAGCGCACGGGCCACACCGACCAGTTTGCGCCGGCCGTGGCTGAGGTCGCTGGGCATGGCGTCGGCGAGCGCTGTCAGCCCCATCATGTCGAGCGCCCAATCAACCTGTTCCTGATACTGACGTTGGTGGCGACGGGGCATGATGACGTCGGACAGCAACGAGTACCACTTCGGCCGCTCTGCCGCAGCGAGCAGATTGTCGCGGACACTGAGATCTTCGAAGAGTTCGAGCGATTGAAACGTTCGGGTCAGACCCATGAGCGCCCGCTTTTCAGGAGCCTTGCCTTCCAGATCCACGCCGTCGAAGGTGACACGACCCTGATTGATCGGCGTGAAGCCGGTGATCGCATCGATGAAGGTCGTCTTGCCGGCTCCGTTCGGGCCGATCAGACCAACCAGCATTCCGTCGTGGCAGTCGAGATCGATCGAGTCGTTGGCATACAGCCCGCCGTAGCTGACCGTCAGTTCCCGAGCTTCCAGTAGTGCCATGTCGTCCCCCTTCGGTTGCCTCTCATCGACGCAACGGTCGGGCCGCACACAATCGCGACTGAACGGAAACTAACCAGATGATTGTTTATCAGATCGGCTAGGTGTCCGCGTTCAGCGGCCACCCGCTACGGCCAGGGTCTGGCCGGTGATCCACGCTGACGCTTCGGATGCAAGAAAGAGTGCGACCGCTCCGAGATCAATCGGGGTGCCGAGTCGGCCGAGCGGAATGCGGTTCGCCATCTTCAACACGCTCTCTTCGTCGACGCCGAGCGCTGTCATCATGATCTCGGTCGGGACTGCGCCCGGCGCGATTCCGTTGACGCGGATCTCGGGCGCAAGTTCGAGTGCGAACGTTTCGGTGAGTGAGTTGACGGCCCTCTTCGCCGCGGCGTAGTGGCCGCTTCCGGGCGTACCGACGAACGATGCCATCGAGGTGATGTTGATGATCGAACCGCCGCGAGTGCCGGCCTTCATGTGTCGTGCTGCCACAAGCGTGCAGTTGTACACGGCTGTGAGATTCAATTCCATCGTCCGGGTCCACTCGGCCGGGTCGAGTTCGGTGAGCGGCTTGCGCACCGGCGACCCACCGGCGTTGTTGACCCAGACGTCGAGTGAGCCGAACTCGTCGACAGCGGCTTGCGCAAGCGCAGCGACAGCTTCGTTGTCGGTGACATCTGTCGTCACTGCCAGGGCCCGACCGCCCGCAGCCCGAATTTCTGCAGCGACACGTTCGACCTCTTTGGTTCGTCGAGCCGCGCATACCACCGCCGCGCCGGCGTCGGCGAGCACGGCGGCGATGCCCTCGCCGATTCCGCGCCCTGCTCCGGTGATCACGGCCGTCTTACCGCTCATGTCGTACAGGTCATGGGCAATACCCATCAATTGCTCCTTGTCGTTGTCGTGATTGCTCTTGATGTGCCAGCTACCGATTCGGGTCGACGAGCACCTTGGTCTGAACGCTGGTGCCACTGGCGAGGTCGGCGAGGGCCGCTGCGAAATCCGAAAGACCGACAGTCGATGTGTGCATCGGTTCGACGGCGACTCGGCCGTCGGCGATCATCCCCATCGCCATGTCGAACTCCTCGTGGAAGTACGCAAGCGACGACGTCACTGAGATCTCCTTGACCAGCCATACGCCTGGCGAGATCGGTGCGTCGCCGTCGGCAAGACCGATCAGGCACATTGCGCCGCCGCGACGGGCCAGGTCCACTGCCGATTGCACGGCGAACGGGCGACCTACGCACTCGTAGACGATGTCGGCCCCGAGTCCGTGGGTTAACGATTTGATGAGTTGGTCTGCATCCGCACCGGGCCCGACGACATGGTGAGCGCCAAGGGCGAGCGCGAGTTCTTGTCGTCGAGGGTTCGGCTCGACGACGATGACCAGTCCCGCGCCAGCGGCGCGAACCCACTGCATCGTCGCCAGGCCGATCGGCCCACCGCCTTGAACAACGGCGACGTCGCCGAGGCGCAGAGCACTGGTGCGCACGGCGTGGAAGGCAACTGTCGTTGGCTCGACCTGCGCCGCTTCTTCGTCGGTCAGGCCGGGGTTCGTTCGCACGACTCGGTTCGCTGCGACTGCTATCTGGCGGGCGAATCCGCCGTGTGGTGGCGCCATGGCATCGCGGCCGAGTGCAGACAGAAATGCCACCTCGCATCGAGTGGACTGGCCGCGGTTACAGGCGGTGCAGTTCCCGCACGCCGGTGCCGCTGCGACGACCACCCGGTCTCCTTCGGACAGCGAGTTCACTTCATTGCCGGTCGCCGAGACGACTCCGGACCACTCGTGGCCGCAGATCGCCGGGTTGTACGGCCGACCGGACTGAAAGGCGTGGATGTCCGTTCCACAGATGCCGCAGAATGCGATGTCGACCACAACGCCACGGGGCGCGGGCGTGGGATTCGGAAACTCCCGAAGCTCCACGGTTTCGCGACCCGTGATCAGCGCAGCATGCATGGGTGACGTCTCCTCCGACTCGAATTGATCAATTGGTAGATTGTCATACTTTCCTCACTCGACTCACACCCACGAACCCACATGGAGTACTCATGAGCCTGATTGCCGTCGAGGCCGCGATCACCATTGCCGACCCGTCCAGCCGCGATGCGCTGGTCGCTCGCTCTGCGCCGATTCAGCAAGCAACACGCGATGATGAACCCGGCTGCTTGGTCTACTGCTTCGCCGGCGACCCGTGCCAGGACGACAAGATCCAAGTCTACGAACTGTGGGAATCCGAGGCAGCGCTTGCCGCTCACTTCGAGCATCCCAATTACCACGAGATGCGGGCGATGCTCGGCCAAGGCGGCCTTGTCAGTGCAGTCAGCCGCAAGCACCGCATCGACAAAACTGCGCCGGTCTACGACGCAAATCGCAAGGCGAGCGCGTCGTTCGACTGACAGATTTTGCGCACGGCGAGGTGTGTCCCCTGACGCATAACTGGCAGAAAGTCACCAAGTGATTAATAATGGGGGAATGACAGCGACCGAACAGCCAGCGGCCGGTCAAGGAGCTCGCTCCCCCGGTGTCACTTTTCAAGATCTGCTCGATGCCGACACGCATCCGGTCCCCGACGTTCTCCGGCTCCAATCTCCACGCTTCCTCGGCAGCGCGGACATCCCGATCGAGCGGTACACGTCGCGTGAATGGCACCGCCGGGAAGTCGACCAGCTGTGGTCTCGGGTGTGGCAGTTTGCCTGCCGGACTGAACACATTCCGGACCCGGGCGATTACATCGTCTACGACATCGCCGAACTCTCCTACATCGTGGTCCGCCAGGCCGACGGTTCGATCAAGGCGTATCCGAATGCATGCCTGCACCGGGGACGTCAGCTCAAGGAATACGACGGACATTGCTCGGAGCTGCGCTGCCCCTTTCACGGTTTCGCTTGGCGGCTCGACGGCACGCTTGCCGATGTGCCAGCGGCGTGGGATTTTCCTCACGTCGACCAGCGGCCCGTCGACTTCACCTTGCCAGAGTGCAGCGTGGGCACGTGGGCGGGCTTCGTGTTCATCAATCCAGAGCCTGCCGCGGAGCCACTCGCTGACCACCTCGGAGAAATCGTCGATCAGTTCGAAGTGTGGGACCTCGAGAACCGGTTCGTCGAGGCTCACGTCTCTCGGATCATCCACGCCAATTGGAAGATCGCCCAGGAAGCGTTCTGCGAGGCGTACCACGTCAACGCGACGCACCCGCAGATCCTGAGCTACCTCGGAGACGTCAACAGTCAGGTCGACATCTGGGATCACTGTGCGCGGGTGATCACCGCCGGCGGCACCCAGAGTCCGCTGCTCAGTGATCCGATCTCTGAACAGGACATGCTGCGCAGCATGCTCGACGTGCGGGTCGATCAGGATTCCCCGGTGAAGCTCGAAGAAGGTCAAACAGCTCGAGCGGTGGCGGCCGCAATGTCGCGCGAGCGTTGGCGCGCCGTCGCCGGCGATCGAGTCGATCACATGAGCGACTCGGAGATGATGGACTCGATCGACTACACGGTCTTTCCCAACTTCCATCCGTGGGGCGCCTTCAATCGAATCACCTATCGGTTCCGCCCGAATGGCGATGATCATCGCTCGTCGATCATGGAGTGCTTCTTCCTGTCGCCGTTCAAGGGGGAACGGCCCCCGCCAGCGAAGGAGCACAAACTCGGCGCCGACGAGCCTTGGTCGAACGCACCAGAGTTGGGCATGCTCGCGAAGGTGTTCGAGCAGGACGTCTTCAACATGGCGAAGGTCCAGAAGGGCCTCGAAACCACGCGCAAACCAGGCGCAACGTTCTCGAACTATCAGGAGTCCAAGATCCGGTGGCTGCACGACCTGTTGGGCAAATGGGTCGGCGAGGACACCTCTGGGACCGCGGTCAGTGTGGGGACGAGGTCGTGAACGGCATCGTCCACCCATTCACCGGCGCGTTGCACGAGCAAGACGGCGAGGGCAACATCCGTGTCACTCTCGGCGATCGCGTTGGCCTATTCGGCATCGACGGACAATGGATCTCGGGTGTACTCCGCGAGTGCGATCCGCAGCTGTGCGGTTGGGTCGGCGGACCGATCATCGCCAACCACCGCGTCACCCCCCAGACCATCAACGGCTGACTCGCGGCGGCGCGCCATCCCAGGTCCGGCGGATCGGCGGGCCGGAGCCAGGTCGTGAGACAGGTCGTGAGCCAGGTCGTGAGACGGAACGCGCCCACGTCGGTTGTTTGTATCGGCTGGCGGAACAGTGCGCCGACGTGGGCGTGAATTGTGTCAGTTGATGACGACGGCGTGGATGAAGCGAGGCAGCTACGACCACTCGTTCCAGCGGATGAAGTCTTCGGCCGGTGGGCGCTTGGCCAGCTTGAAGTCAGTTCCAATCGTGTACGCCACCGGGAACAGGCCGGCCTGGCTGTAGGACTCATACGGAATGCCCAGAATCTCGGCGACGTCGCGCTCGTTCGGTAGATGCAGCGATGTCCATGCGGACCCGAGGCCCCGCTCGCGGAGCGCGAGCATGAAGCTCCAGACGGCTGGAAGGATGCCGCCCCATCGCGATGCCTGCCGCCACGAGGGAGTTCCTTCGTCCATCCGATCAGCCAGCAGCGGGATGACGTGCACGGGCACTTCGTGGAGGTGAGCGGCAAGGTATCGGGCCGACTGATTGACCCTGTCGGCTTGCGAACCGGGCGTGGGCGGCGGGGCACCGGCATAGGCCGCCTCGAAGTTCGTCCGGTAGATCTCGGCGATCGCACGGCGCTTCTCAACGTCGTCGATGATCATCCAACGCCATCGTTGCGAGTTGGAACCAGTGGGGGATTGGTGGGCGATCTCAATGCACTCGACCAACACATCACGCGGGACCGGGCGGGTCAGGTCGAGACGCTTGCGAACGCTGCGCGTCGTGGTCAGTACTTCATCTGCCGAAAGCCCCAGCTTCACGAGTTCACCTCGCCTTGCTCAGACGCCTTGTGTTTGGCCATCCATTCCGAGGTCGCCTTGCCCATCTTGGTGCCGTCGTAGCCGATGCGCTGAGTGGGCTCGACCTCCAGGATGACTCGGCGCGGCGAGTCGAGAAACTTCGCGAACACGTCCTGGCGCTCTTGGTTACCTGGCTGCACGACCGCTGCGAGCGCGGGATAGAACCAATCCTTGGTCGCCTGATCGTCGCGGACCGTACACATGCCCTTGTAGGTGACGGTCTTGTTGCGAGCCATCTTCGAGCCGGTAGAGGTGACCACGATGCACACCCGAGGATCGCGGCGCACGGCACTGATGCGGGCCCGCTGGCTGGTCGCCGTCAGCCAGAACCTGCCATCGCGGTACACGTACGACATGATCACGCCCACAGGCCAACCCTGCTTGTTCGACCAGATGAACGTGCATTCGTTCTGCAGGTCGAGCATCTCGCGCTCATCAGCGTCATCGAGGCCGTACACGGTGACGTCTTCATAGTTCTCGGGGTGGTCGGACATTCCCCAACGGTAGAGCGTCGGGGACCGGTCGGTCGAGGCAGAATCAATCAAACGGTCAATTATCCGTGCCAACGCCGTCGAACGGATCTTTGCGAACGGTCCATCGAATCGGGAAGCTGGTGAGGCCTCGAAGGATGAAGGGCTCGTTCACCACGACATCTCCGATTCGCTCGACTGTGTCGAAGCGGTCGATCATCCACTGCAGCGCGAGCTGGCCCTCGCGACGGGCCAGCGACGCGCCGATGCAGTGATGCACGCCCCAACCGAACGCCAGATGCGACCTCGCGCCGGTTCGGAAGCGGTCGAGCCGAATCTCGTCGGGCCCATCCCAGACGGCGTCGTCCCGATTGGCCGAGGCGAATAGGGCAAGCAGCCGTGACTCGGCAGCCAACTCCTCGCCGCGCACGACGCGCTGGTCAGGATTCACCCGGAACAGGCCCTGCACCGGCGAGTCGAAACGAAGGAACTCCTCGACCGCCGCAGGTATCAGGTCCGCGTCCGCGCGCAGCTGCGCGATCAGCTCCGGCTGCTCGATCAGCCGATACAGCATCAACGCAATCAGGCTGGCCGTCGTCTCATGACCGGCGACGAGCAATTGCTGACAGAGTCGACGCACCTCATGGCGGGTGAGCGTTCCATCGAGTTCCGCACGAGTCATGACCGAGATCAGGTCACTCGCGAGCTCGGTGCCCTGCTCGTGAAGCGCAATGCGATCGGCGACCAACTGGTCGACCAGGGCGAAGATCTGACGGTTTGCCTCGTCGGCGAGGGCGGGGTCGGCGCCTCCCAGCGAGTTGACGATGTCGTCGGACCAGCGGCCGAAGTCGTCGCGCCGGTCCCGCGGAACTCCGAGAAGCAACGCGATCACCACGGCCGGAAAGGGGAACGCAAACAGGCGAACGAAGTCACCCTCGCCATCTTCGCCGAATGCCTTGCTCCACAGGTCGTCGCCGACGAGGCGGATTTCGTCTTCGAGTCGATCAATCGCCACTGGCCGAAAGGAATCCTGCAGGACCCTTCGCTGACGCCGATGATCGGGATCGTCGGTGGTGCCGAGGACCCCACCCGGCTGGGGATGGAGCCCGACACCGAATCCGTTGCGCCACTCCTTTGGCCGCTTCAGAACATCCAGCACATCGGCATGGCGGCTGACGACGAAGAACGGCGGAGAGTTGGCGTGCTCCACGTGCAGCGGGCACTGCTCACGCAACACCCTGTGCCCGACCGATGGCTCGACATCGTTCGCGTGCGCGAGGTGTGAATACGCCTCGCCGCCAGCAGCGTCACTGTCGAGCACCACTACCACCAACCTCCTCAGCCGGTTCTCAGTACGGCATCGTCCCGCCGTCGACGGGGAACATGCACCCGGTCATGTTCCTCGCCGCGTCGGATGCCATCAAGAGCGCGACGGCAGCGACCTCTTCGACCTTGTTCGGTCGCTTGATCGCCGATTCGGAACTGAAGGCCGAGATGAGGGCGTCGTAACCTTCGAAGCCCATTGCAATCGCCGAGTCAGGTCCGGTTGCGCGGACGATGTCGGTCTCGATGATGCCGGGCAGAATCGCATTGACGGTGATACCGAGCGTTCCGACTTCGCGTGCGGCGGACTTGACCAGTCCGTTCACCGCGTGCTTGGTCGCGGAGTAACCGGGGATGCCTGGCTTGCCGAGTTTGCCCTCGACGGACGATGTCACGATGATCCGACCCGACTCGCGGGGGATCATGTGCTGGAGCGCTCGCCGCATCCCCCAGAAGACGTGGTTGAGATTCCAATCGATCTCCAACGCCCATTCTTCATCGGTCATCTGGAACACCGGCGCCGTCATCAGCACGCCACCAGAGTTCAGACAGCAGATGTCGAGCTTGCCGAATCTCTCGATCGTGAAGTCGATCAAGCCCTCCACCGCTGCCTGTTTCGACGCGTCACCGGCGAAGAACGCAGCGTTGTCGCCCGCGCCCATTTCCTCCAGACACTGCTGGCCCTTCACTTCGTCGCGGCCGTTGACAACGACCTGGGCACCTTCAGCGATGAATGCATCGGCCATTGCGCGGCCAATACTGCGCGTACCACCTGTGATGCAGGCGACCTTGCCATCGAGCTTTCCCATGAGAGTTCCTTTCGTCCCGTGCCGGCTCAGTACGGAGCCGTGCCGCCGTCGATTGAGATAAGTGATCCGGTGATGCCGGCGCCCGCGTCGGATGCCAAGAGCATCGCGACGGCCGCGACGTCGTCAACATCGCTGAGCCGCTTGGTTGCGGCCTCCTCGGCGAACATGTCGAGCAAGCCCTGGTAAGTCATGCCCATCGACTCGGCGGCCGGCGGTCCGTCGTGTTGCATGGTGTCGGTCTCGATCGCTCCCGGGCACAACGCGTTGACGGTGATGCCCAACGTGCCGACTTCGTGAGCAGCGGACTTCGTGAGTCCGTTGATCGCGTGCTTGGCAGCGACGTAGATCGAGATGCCCGGCTTGCCGACCTTGCCTTCCAACGAACTGACGCACATCACCCGACCCCACTGCTGCGGAATCATGTAGTGAAATGCTCGGCGCATCGTCCAGAAGGTGTGCCAGAAGTTCCACACCAGCGAGTCCTGCATGGCCTCGTCGGTGAGATTGACGATCGGGGCATGTCCCACTGCGCCGCCAGCATTCGCGACCAGGATGTCGATCCGACCGAAGTGGTCGACCGTTCCATCGACGATTGCATCGCAGGACTCACGCTGTTTGACGTCGCCGGCGATGTACAGCACCCGGTCGCCCGCATCGAGTTCAGCCAGCGTGCGAGCCGCCTTGCTCTCATCGCGGCCATTGACGACAACGCGAGCACCCTCGGCGAGAAACGCCTTGGCGATGCCGAGACCGATACCGCGCGTACCCCCCGTGATGCACGCGACGCGCCCATCAAGTACTCCCATGAGAACCCCTTCTCTGTGAACGTGGGCGACTATCGACTTGTCGCCGCCTCACTCGGGGACGGAATCTACCAGACGTTCAATTAATCGGTCGTCACTTCCTCATTGGTTTGATCAAGTCGCCGCGCAGCACCAACTTGATCGCCGTGATCGCTCGTTCGTGGCGCTTGGAGTCGTCGGATACGCCGTCGGTCAGCCCGATCAGAACCATCGCCACGAACTCATCCATGAACACCCGGTTTTTCTTGGCGATCTCGCCGCTGGCAACTCCGGCATCGACCAGACGTACGAAGAAGTCGTTGCGCCGCTCCGAGTGTTCGCCGAGTTGACGTTGAATCTCAGGATGGCGACGCATGTCGGTTCGAACGACACCGAGGAACGCTGCCATCGTCGGATCCTCTTTGTTGAGCATGTGCGCGGTCTCGAGCACCGCCTCGAACTTGGCGAGAAATCCGTGCGCACGATCTGTCGCTTCATTGAACTGGCCATAGACGCGCTGCTGCAGATCCTCGTGTACGGCGAGGTACAAATCCAGCTTGGAGCCGAAGTAGTGATAGAGCGCGCCGGCCGTGAGACCGACCTCTGCGGCGAGGTCACGGTTCGTGGAACCGTCGTATCCGCCGGCCGCGAACGAGGCCCGAGCGATGTCGAGAATACGGCGCCGGGTGTCGGCCGAATCAGTCGCCGGGGGGCGTCCGAGGCGCTTCGTGGGGGGTGGTGTTCGCTGAGCCATCGGTAGAAGTATGGGCCAGTCGGGGAACGCGTGTGTTCAATCTGCCCGCGCAGCGCCGTCGTGCTGCCCGAATCAGGCCGGTCGCGGCTGGTAGTTGTGGACCCGATGGGTGCGCCCGCCGGCCACCAGAATGAGCTGGCCAGTGACCCATGATGCGGCATCGGAGACCAGGTAGAGCACAGCGCCGGCGATGTCGTCGGGTGTGCCGATCCGGCCGAGGGGAATGGTGGCTGCGATGGCGTCGAGTTGGCCGGAGGTGTTGAGTACCTCCTCGAATGCCTCCGTCGCCACTGGCCCGGGAGCAACGGTGTTGACCCGAATGTTCGGCGCGAGTTCCAGGGCCAGCGTCTCGCTGAGGTTGTTCATTCCCGCCTTCGCTGCTGCATATGGCCCGGTGAACGGCGAGCCGCGCATCCCGGCGCCGGAGCTGATATTGACAATCGAACTGCCCGGCTTCATTCGTTTCGCGGCGGCCTTGCAGCCTTGAAACGCCGAGGTCAGGTTGAGCTCCAGTTGGGAACGAAATATGTCGTCCGGCGTATCGATCAGAGCCCTGGTGGTCTTCTCGTCGGAGCCGCCGACGTTGTTGACCCAGATGTCGATTCGACCGAAGCGCTCCATTGCTTGATCCGCAAGATCTTCCGACAGGTCACGAATATCGCCGGCCACGATGAGCGCTTGGCGGCCGCGAAGTTCGATTCCTTCAGCGGTCGACTGCAGGTCGTCCACGCGTCGTGCATTGATGACAACATCGCAACCGGCCTCGGCCAGACGCCACGCAATGGCGCGCCCGATTCCTTGGCCGGAACCAGTGACGACGGCGACTCGGCCGGACAAGTCGAAGAGTTCCAGAAGGCTTGATGACATGACAACAGACTGACAAACCGAACGACCATTCGCAAACGCGGCCGGCTCAGCGGTGGAAGCAGGCCCGACCGATTCCCGAAGCAGCCCCGGTGACCAGCGCGACGCGAGAAGGTGTTGCAGCAGGACTCATCGGGCTCCAATCGTCAGGATGCGTTCCATCGCCAGCCGTGCTGCTCGGCCCCGCTGGACCGGATCCGGATACGAGGAGCGGAGCGATTCCGATCGGAGCTCGAGCGAGATCGGCACAGCGGGCACGATGTCGAGCAACTCTCTGATCGGGAGTGCACCGTCGCCCGGCAGCAGACGACCATGCAGCGCTTCGTGAAGCAAGGTTGGAAGCGTCGCGTCTGCCTGTGCGGCAGGGGCATCGCAGACCTGGACGTAGGGCAGCAGGTGGGAATCGACCGTGGAGATGTCGCCAGGCACGTGGCCGGCGCGCGACAGATGCAAGTTGTCGACGAGCACTCCGAGGCAGCGATCGTCCGCTGCCGCAACGATCGAGAGCGCCTGGGAAAGCGTGCGAACCCCAAGGATTGGAAGGAACTCGAGAACCAGGCGGATGTCCGTGCCGTTCAACCGCCGTGCGAGAGCGTGAAGGCGGTCTGCAATGCGCCCGTTGTCGGTGTCGCGGCTGGCGACGAGGATGTTGGCCGCGCCGATACGAATCGCCGCGTCGACGATCGCTTCCCCGTTGTCGGCCGCTGCGCTTCCGGCAGGCATCAGCATGATCGGCTCGATATCGAGGATGATCACCCCGCGATCCGCTGCTCGGATGCGCACGTCGTCGGCGACCGCGTCGGTCCATGTCGTTGCATCGAACCAAATTCCGACAGCGGTCAATCCGGCATCAGCGGCAACGCCGACAGCGTCTGCCGGGCCGACGTCGAGGATCGTGCCCGCAGCCAGCGAGATGGTTCGCATCGCGGCCGACTGTAGCCGTCGCCAATCACGCATCTCTCGACGTTCCGTCATTGCGAGTGTGGTCATGACATCTGTGGTGTCGAATGTTGTACTCCTGGGAGTACAACCGTCCCTCCAGCATCTGCACCTCGGGTACACCCTTGGTGTAGGGTTGGTGTAGGGTTGGTGTATGGCGAGAAGTCGGACGAACATCGAGATCGAGGACCGCTACGTCGAGGCGATCATGGATCGTTTCGGCATCCACACCAAGACCGAGGCCGTCGACCTCGCGCTGCGCCACCTGGCCGGGCAGCCCATGAACCGGCAGGAGGCGTTGGCCATGCGAGGAAGCCATGCCATTGGCGAGATTCCCAATGACGATGGTCCCGGCGAGACTGGCCCCGGTACGCCTTCGTGATCTTGGTCGACACCTCGGCATGGGTCGAGTTCGATCGAGCGACCGGAAGTCGCATCGATGGCCGATTAACCGGGTTGATCGCCGACACCGACGAAGTCGCCGTCACAGAGCCGGTGATCATGGAGGTCCTTGCCGGGGCGCGAGACGTCCGGCGCGAACGCGACCTGCGTCGGCTCATGCAACGCTTTGCGCTCATCCGGTTCGACTCGGCAATCGACTTCGACGCGGCCACACGGATCTATCGATCGTGCCGCAGCAACGGTGTCACCCCGCGCGGCATGGTCGATTGCATGATCGCCGCGGTTGCGCTCCGCCACGGCGCCAGTCTGCTGGCCAACGACGCAGACCTCGACCGGGTCGCCGCCGTCATGGGCATCCCGATGCTGGACCACTGAACCCGAGCGGGCGGCGCCCACGCCCGAG
>JANOQU010000418.1:0-18640 GCA_031422355.1 Actinomycetes bacterium | reverse complement strand
ACTGCTCCGCCTTCCAGGTCGATGAAGCGGGCCACGGCGGCCCCGACACGTTCCACGGGGAAGAGCTCGGTCTGTCGGAGCAGCCCGTCTCGATAGAACGCGACGGCTGTGTAGCCGTTGCCCTGCCAGTACTCACCGTCTGAAGCAGCCATCCAAAGCGCACCGGTGCCAACGATCCCGCGCTCGGAGACGTGGTGCAGCCGAGTCGTGAGCGCGATGCCGCGAAGCGTCGGGTCATCCAGTCCGAGACGGACCATGTCGAGCCATTCGGACTTCGGCCGCAGGGGATAGCCCAGTGGTCGATGGTCGATCTGGACATAGTCGTCGTGGATCGCCGCGCCAAGGGCATCCATGTCGTAGTTCCGGTGAGCCCGGTTGAAGCGGCGAATCGAATCATCGAGCCACGAGCTGTCCAACACTGATTCGTGCGGACGGTCCTCGAGGTGGTTAACCGCGGCCAGCAGATCTGCGCTGGCAAAGTGGGTGACCCGAACCAGACGTTGATCCGCGTCCGTTTCCTCCACCGCCCACACCCGAGCCCCCGTATCACCTTCGGTTTCCACCCGGACGAGCGCGCGGTGGTCGCCGCGCACAGCGATTGGCTCGCGAACGGCGACACCGAATCCGAGCGCTTGGGGACTCACGGCACCGCTGCGCAGGTCGGCCACAGTGATCGTGGCGGGCCCGACTCCACGACCTTGGAAGTCATTCGCGAGGGAGGCGATGACGGCGTCGATGCCAGCGACGATTGCTCGGCGATTTGCTTGACCCCCAGCAATCACGGCGCCGTTCACTACGACGAGTGGGTTGGGGTCGTTCAACGCGTCGCTCGCGTACAAAACGTCGTACAGGCCAGCTGCAATTGGATCGAGGGCCGCGAGATGCATCTGGTTCAGTTCCTCTACCGCGTCGATGAGTTCGTCCGGGTCGAAGAACAGGATGAGGTCGAGTCGTCCGGTCGCGTCGGTCTGTCCGAGCACAAGGAGTCGCACCAGCGAACTGCCAAGGTTGGCGTCGATCTGATAGGTCGCCGATTGGAGTACCAGCCGATCATCGCGGGTCGCCAACGTGGTGATTTCGGCAACCCCGGAGGAATCACTGCGCACACTGGCGAATCCGATGACATCCTCTTTGCCGACCACGGTCACACACGCAGTCGGGCGCCGATCTTCCAGCCGGACTGTTTCTGCCAGGAGCTTGCCGAGGGCTATCCAGTCGGCGTTGGTGCCAGCGTCCAGCGCGGATTCGAGACATCGTTCGGCGGCAGTCTTTCCACCCGGCTCGGGCGACGAATCGACGTCGGCTACGAACGCCAGCGCACCGACGATGTCGTCGTCGGCGAAGAGATCGCACGACAGAAGCTGCCCGTCGAGGCAGCGAAGCACGGCCAGGCTGGACGTCGCTTCCCAGAGGTCACCATCGCTTCGTTCCACCAGGAATGCACTGTGGCCCACTGCCGTCGACTCGTTGATATGGAGCACAGATCGAGTGACGACCACCTGATCGTCACGCGCTGCAACGTCTCCAAGAACCGTGAGGTATGTCTCGCGATCCAGGTGCCCAAATCCCAACTCCCGATGGTCGGTGACGGCGAAGTCGGTGTGCAGCAACAGCCGTGCTCGTTCCACATCTCGAGAACGCGTCACGAGGTTGAACTCTTGGGCGACCAGTATTGACGGCCAGCGCTCATCAACGCTGTCGACCCATCGCTGGTCGAGACGATCCGAGGCGGCACGCAGTTGGGTGAAGGCCGCAATCCGTGCCAATCGACCGGACTCGTCCACCTCCTCGACCGACCAGACCCATCCGCGGCTCGTGTCCACACGCAGCATCGCCACCCGTTCACCGGGTGCGGCCACAAGTTGACGCTCGACGCCACCGAACCCGAGCACCAACGGCTCGGACCGGTTGGCGCGCAGATCGTCGAGCGTGACGGTCGTTCCGTTGGCTAAATCGGCGACGAACCCGACGGCGAAGCAGTCGATGAACAAGTCGGTCTGACCCGCTCGGGCGAAGGCGTTGGCCATGCCGCCAGCGAACACTGCCTGATTCGGCGGAGGCATCGTCGACATCGAATCGGCGATCAGCGCATCCGCCCTCGCAAGCGCCTCGGCCAGTTGGGGCGGGCCGTACTGATCGAGGGACGTAAACAGCCCCGTCGCCGGATCGATCGCATCGACGACGATCGACGGATCCTCGACGAACACCCCATCGTCGTCGATCAGACGCACCGTGCGCGAGAAACAGACCACCGCGGGCGACGAGCGATGTCGACGGACCTCGAAGGTCAGCAAATCGCCGGCAGCTGCGAACAGCGACGTCAGGCGGTGACGGGCCTCTGCCGCACCGAGCTCGCCCCAGCCAAGTGCACGGTGATCGATCGTTTTGCTCCCGGGGTGCATCAGCGCCAACACGCTGATGTCTCGCGAGTTCATTAGCCGTGTGCCCAGTGCCGTCAGCTCGCCGCTGGCATCCGGGTCGCCGATCTCCGCTCGCAGTCGTTCGAGTTCGTCGATTGCGCCGCGGAGGTCGTCAAGATCGAAGCGAACCGTCGACACCAGCAGCCCATCACTGGTCCACTTCGTGACCGATAAGACCGAGGTGTCATCCTGCGTGATCCGGTGCAGAACGAGGACATCGTGGCGTGTAGCGATCGTGTCGAAGTTCGCCGCTGTCGTCGCGGACCTCGCCCATCGGTCTGCGTTGTTCCAGGGTTCGTACGCGTCGACCCCGTCGGCGAGAACCTTGGTCTCGGCAGCCTCACGGGGAGGGCCGGTCGCGACGTTCATCGCGTCGAGTGCGGCGAGCGTCTCGGGCGACGACGTGGTGTCGGCGGGCCCGGCGGAACCATTGACTGCTGCGAGTGTGATCAGGACCGTGGCACCCTTCTGGGTGAACAGCTCGCGAGCAGACGCGGCGGCGCGTTGGGCGCCATGGTGGTCGCCGTGAGCGGCGCGAACACGGGCGAGGGTTGCCAGTGCGCTGGCGTGATCGAAGATGATGTCGGTGTCAGTTGCGAGACGGACGGCGTCGGCAGCCATGCGTAGCGCACCAGCGGTGTCACCGCGGGCGGACAGGATCTCGGCCTGCGCAGATCGAGCAGCAATCGCCGTTTGCAGGTTCTGGCCTGCCATGGCATTGCTGTCGTCGGCAAGTTCGTCGGCCTCGTCCAGGCGACCCTGTTGGAGGAGTGATCTGGCGAGGTATGCCGCCGCCTGGCCGGCATCTGCTCCGATGCCGAGTTGTCCGAGACCGCCGAACGCGTCGCGCAGGTACGGCTCTGCGGCCACTGGATCTCCGGCGAGCATCTCCACGATGCCGGCATACAGGCTGGTCTCGAGCAGGCCGTGACGGAGGCCGAGTTGCTCGCCGGTGACGCGGGCGCTCTCGAGCAGCGCGCGTGCCGTGTCGAACCGGGTACGCAGCGCCTCCAGTACCGCCTGGCAACGCATCGACGTTGCTTCCACCCCGGGCGAGTCGGCAGTGATCCGCGAGAGGCGCACCACGTCGAGACACCGGCCGCCGGCTCGCGCTACCGGGCTCGGACCCCACAGCGCAGCAACTGGTGCAGCGCTCAACACAGCGGTGATTCGTCGGCGATCGTCGGCGTCACGAGCGGCGGTCAGGGCGAGGTCGAGGTCTGCTTCGCATGCACCGACCCGTCCGAGCCGTGCGAGCGCCCCCGCGCGAACGGTGCGAGCCTGGGCGAGTCCGGCCGAGTCGCCGAGCGCGGCGAGGGCATGAGCGGCCGACTCGGCGTCGTCGGCAGCGCGTTGTAGGCCGCCCGGATCGGTGAGTACGGCCAACTGGGCCTCGAAGCAGGTGGTCCAAGCCTCCAGCCGTGCGTCCCCCTGCGCCGTTGTGCGGAGCCGCTTCACCAGCGCCCGACCATTGGCTACGTCGCCAGATGACAGTGACGCCTCACACGCCAGCACGAGCAGGTCGGCTAGGGGAGCGGCGTCGTCGGCGAGACACTCGATGGCGCGCTGGCTGAGGCGGGCGGCAGCGGCGAGGTCATCGCGCCTCAGGGCTCTTCCCGCTGCGACGCCAAGCAGGTCGGCTGCCTTGCGTCCCACAGCGACGGTCTGATCGTCGCTGTCGCCAAGCTGGCGACGGTAGAGAAAGGCCTGCTCGAAGTGGAAGGCGATCGTCACGTCGAACTCGCCGACGAGACCGGCAGCGGTCTGTTCCATCCAGTCGCCCACCTGCCGGTGAAGGTCCGCTCTGGCGCCCTTCAGCAAACGGCGGTAGGCGGCGTCACGAATCAGAACGTGGTGAAAGCGAATAATCGGTTCATTGCCCCAATATGTGCCGGTCGGCTCGATCTGCTCCTTGCGGCGGAGCCGTTCGATCGTTGCGTCGAGATCGGCGCGATCGACGTCGGGCATCAGTACTGCCAGAGCGCCACGGGGAAACTCGGGCCCGACGACCGACGCCAGTTCGAGCACGCGTCGCTCTGAGATCGGGAGTCGCTCGACGCGGGTGGCGAGCAAGGACTGGATCGTCGGCGGTACCTCGACCGCATCGAGATCGACCGCCAATTCCCAACGGCCGTCGTCGTTGCGCGTCACCACGCCGTCACCCACGAGCATTCGGATCAGCTCCCGCACGAAGAGCGGGTTCCCGTCGGCGCTCGCGGGCAGCTTGTCGATCAGCGCTCTCGGCAGCCCGGATCCGCCGAGCAGCTCGGTGGCGAGCTGCGCTGTCGCCCCTGCATCGAGCCCCTCCAGCGAGATCGCGAGTGCGACCCGTCGGCCGGCTTCCGTGAGAGCGGGCCGTATCTCGCGCAGCTCAGGTCGCGCCAGCGCAACGATCAGGATCGGAGCGGTACGAATCCATTCGGCCAGATGATCGAGCAGATCGAGCATCAACGGCTCGGCCCACTGGATGTCGTCGATCACAACAACCACGGGTCGTCGGCTGGCAAGGATCTCGAGCAGCCGCCGGACTCCGAAGAACGAATCCTCGGTCGATCGGGATGAATCCGCCCCGAGTAAGCCTGCGAGCAAGTCGATGACTCGCGCAGCGTCGGGCGCGCCCGCTGTCACCGCTTCGAGCGCGGCGGTGATCTGCTCAGGCGTATCGCCGTCGTCGATCTTGGCAACGTGCTGCAGCATCGACACAAGAGGTGCGAACGTCGCGGCACCCGCCCGTTCACAATGGAGGTCGAACACGTCGGCCGCATCATCCACGGCGGCCCCGAGTTCGCGTGCCAAGCGGGTCTTGCCCACACCCGGTGACCCGATCACCGATGCCATGCGTGCTTGGTTCATTTCGACGGCTTCGTCGAAGAGCGTCCGCAATGCGGCCAGCTCGGACTCGCGTCCAATGAACGGCGTCGACGAGTCAGACCGGCGGTCATCGTCACTCGAAGCTCCGAACAGAAGCTGAAACGACTTCACGCCGGCGCGTTTGCCCTTGACGGACAGTTCACCGAGGGACTCGTAGGCGTATTGCGAACGTGTGAGCCGCCAGGTGTCCTCGCCCACCAGCACCGCGCCCGGCGCACACTCGGCTTCGAGCCGGGCAGCGGTGTTCAACACATCTCCGACCAGATCGGCGTCACCGTCGTCGAACACGACCTCGCCGGTGTTGATCCCGACACGCAATCCCACGTCGACGCCGTAGCGGTCGGCGATGAACTCGCCGATGCCGACGAACTCGCGCTGTAACTGCCGACCTGTCGCGACCGCTCGTTCTGCATCGTCCTCGGCCACGACGGGAACTCCGAACAACGCCATCACGCCGTCGCCGATGAACTTTGCAACTGTGCCACCCTGGCCCTCGATCACCGACTTGGCCATTGCGTGGTAGCGGCCCATCGCGTCCCGGGCTGACTCCGCATCGACGCGTTCGGCGAACGCCGTGGAACCCGCCAGGTCGCAGAACAGCACCGTGACCGTCTTGCGAACAGCATCTGCCCGGTCCGGTGCCGAGCGAGCGACGATCGGACCGTTCGTCGTGGCCGGTGCACCCACCGCGGTCCCGCATCCGTCGCAGAATCGGGCGTCCGGGTTCAGCTCGCGACTGCAGGTGGAACAGGCCAGAACGAAGCCCGCGCCGCATGCATCGCAAAAGCGCGAATCCGCTCGGTTCTGTCGCCCGCATTCACGACACTGCAACGCGGCCCCCTCTCGATCGTGATCCGACATTCTCGCCGATCCCGGCCCTGGACGGGACCCCCACAGCGATGTCTCGGGAAAACCCTTTGTGGAGTGGTCGACGTGCTGACACAGCGCGGACGAATCTCAGCTCATGTTGCGGACGAAAGCGACATCGTGGTGCGGACGATTCTTACGTCGATGTGCGGACGAATCTGACAGCACAAACGTCTGCTCTCTCGCTTCACGTTGACACATCCTGAGCGCACGTCGTAGACCTCTCGAATGACCTCAGTTTCCACAACGGAGTCCGATCCAACGGCCAACGAACTCGACGAGATCTACGAGTCGTTGAAGAACTGGATCAGGTGGGGCGACGATGACGAGCGGGGAACGCTCAATTTCCTCACACCCGAACTCCGAGCGCGCGCCGCCGCCCTGGTCAGTTCCGGAGAAGGCGTCAGCCTTGCCCATGATCTGACCACACGACCAACTCCCGAGACCCCCAGTCCCGCCCACCACCACATGCTCTCCAGCGGCGATGCGCTCGGCTCCAGCGGCGTGCCGGACTATGAGGCAACCCAGGATTACGTGGGCACCGCCGTCCATGGCCTTGGCCTCACCCACATCGACGCCCTTTGCCATATGTTCGTGCGCGGAGAGATGTACGGCGGTCGGCCCGCATCGATGGTCAGGAGCACCGGTTCATTGGCGAACACCATCATGTCGGCATCAGATGGTGTGGTCGGTCGAGGAGTCCTGCTCGACATTCCGCGCATCCGCAACGTCGACTTTTTGGGCGCCGAGGACTCCGTCACCGTCGCCGACTTGGAGTCCGCCGAGACGGCATCGAACATCCGAGTCGGAGAGGGGGATCTTCTGATCGTGTCCACCGGGCGCGACCAGCGTCGACACGCAGCCAACGGCCGGCTCGATCCGTTCGGCGCTGGGCTCGCTGGCTTGCATCCGCGCACGCTGCCGTGGTTGCACGAGCGGCGAATCGCCCTGCTCGCCTCCGACGGCATCTCGGATCATATGCCGATGCGTCAGACCCCTGGCTGGCCATTTCCCATCCACCAAATCGGCATCACCGCGATTGGTCTTCACCTCGTCGACAACATGCGCCTCGACACACTGTCCGAAACGTGTCGGCGCCACGATCGGTGGGAGTTCCTCCTTGCGATCGCTCCGATGCGGGTACCCGGCGGAACAGGAAGCCCGGTCAATCCAATCGCCATCTTCTGATCGGGCTGTGTTCGCCAAGCCGCGCGACCGCCGACCTCTGTCCGACTGATGGCTCCGGAACGGGAGTGAACTGTCGGTCAGTGAAGCCGCCGGCCGCGACCGCCGACTCACTGTCCGACTGATCGCTCCCGAACGGGAGTCAAATGTCGGACGGCTCCCGATGGGGGTACGCAGTCTCTGACCCGGTCGGGCGAACAAACAACTGTTAGCTTTCGCGAAAGTCGGCTGGTGACGGCCTGGAACGATTGGGGGCGAGTGCATGTATGACCTGTTGATCTGCGGCGGCCTGGTCGTGGACGGCACCGGCCTGCCCGGTCGCACGGGCGATGTCGCGATTGAGGGTGGACGAATCGTCGCGACCGGTCGCCTCCGTGGCGAGTCAGCACGCCGGGTCATCGATGCCGATGGCCTGGTGGTGGCACCCGGCATCGTCGATGTGCATACCCACTACGACCCCCAGATCACCTGGGATCCGCTCTGTGACTCCTCGTCGCTCCACGGCGTCACCACAGTCGCCGCCGGCAATTGTGGGTTCTCCATCGCCCCCGTGCGGCCGCAGGACCGCGCCTACACAGCGCAGATGTTCGCCCGGGTCGAAGGTATGGACCCGAGTGCGCTCGACCAGATCCAGTGGGACTTCGAAACGTTCGACGAGTTCCTCATCACACGCAGCGGCCGGCTGGGGATCAACCTCGGTATGTACATCGGACATTCGGCTGTTCGGCGGTGGGTGATCGGCGAGGCGGCATACGAGCGGGCGTCAACGGATGACGAGATCAAGCAGATCGCCGCGATCGTTGCCGACGCAATGCGGTCCGGCGCGCTCGGCTACTCCTCGTCTCATGCTCCCACCCATCTCGACCTCGCCGGACGCCCCGTACCGAGCCGGCTTGCGAGCATCGACGAGCTGCGAGCACTGTCCGACGTCATCGGGCAGACGGGCCGGGGGTCCATCGCCTACGCACCGGAGAGTGCCGTCGAGGGAATCTCACCGAGCGATCGCGATCTACTCATCGAACTCGCAGCATTGGGCGGAGTTCCGTTGATCACCCAGGGCCTCGGTGGCCGCTCGAAAGTGGACGCGCCAACTCAGACCTGGCTTGAGTCGCGCGATTTCCTCGACCGCTCCGCAGCCCTCGGTTCGCCGGTGTATTCCTTGCTCATGACGCGGCCGCTCAACGGACCGTTCACGCTGGCGGGCGGAACCTCACGCTACGAGGGTGTGCCGTTGTGGAACGATCTGATGAAGGCACCGTTTGACGATCGTCGGCGGCTCGTCACCGATCCAGATTCCAGGGCTGCGCTGCGGCAGGCCATCGATGCGCCCAATCGCGACGCGTCCAAGGGCTCGACCCTTCCTCCGCCGTTCTGGGCATCAATGCGACTCTCGTCGTCGAACGCACCGGCAAACCAGCCATACGTCGGTCGTATCATCGGCACGATTGCCGAGCAGGAATCTCGGCACCCTGCGGACGTGATGTTCGACATTGCGCTTGCCGACGATCTCGCCGCAGTGTTCCACTGGTCGAACGAGACGCCTGCGTGGCGTGAGCTGCTGAAGGACGTGCAGAAGCATCCGCAGATGATCTGCGGGGTCAGCGATGGCGGAGCGCATCTCGACCGCGACGACGGCGCCGAGTGGAGCACCCATTTCCTCGCGACCTGGTGGCGGCAGGAGAAGGTGTGGACGCTGGAAGAGGCGATCAGACGGATGACTGCACTCCCGGCAGCGGTACTCGGGCTCGCCGACCGTGGCCTGATCCAGCGTGGCTTCGGCGGTGACGTGTTCATCTTCGATCCAGAACGAATCGATGTCGGAACATGCCGAGCCGAAAGGGACGTGGTGCTCGGCATCGAGCGGTTCCGAGCCGTACCGACGGGCATCGAGGCCACCATCGTGAACGGTCAGGTAGTCGTCGAGCGCGGCGAGCGGACAGGCGCGCTGCCCGGCGAAATCGTGCGACCCGGATGACCGCGGACGGCCAGTACAACATGCAAATGCAACAACAGGGCGAATTCGGAGTAGATCATGGGTGAAACCTCACGGGATGTTCGCAGCAAACTTGGCCACGCAGTACTCGATGTCGACGGGCACTGCATCGAGTTCATGCCCGCTGTCCTGCCATACCTCCGCGAAACGCTCGGTCCGAAGCTGTTCGAGAAGTACATCAACCAGCCGTCCCCGATCGCCCGGATCCTGGGCGCCGAGACCTCCACTCGGATCGAGCAACGCACGCCGCAGTCGGCCTGGTGGGGCACGCCGGCCCAGAACACCCGCGACCTTGCCACGGGTGCTATCCCCGGGCTGATGTACGACCGACTCGATGAGTTCGGCATCGACTACTCGGTTCTCTATCCGACCAAAGGATTCGGAATCGCAGGTATCGCCGACCAGGATTTGCGGCTCGGCGTCTGCCGAGGCTTCAACGAGTACTACGCAGCCACCTACAAGCCGTATCAGAACCGGATGACGGCGGCGGGTGTGATCCCCACCCACGACCCGGAAGAAGCCATCGCCGAACTCCATCACTGCAAGGAAATCGGCCTGAAGGCAGTCGGCTTTCCCGAGGGTGTCACTCGACCGATCGCGAAGCCGCGGGCTGACAATCCGTCGCCGTTCCTGTTTCCCGGCCAGACTCACTACTTCGATTGGTACGGCATCGACAGCCCGTACGACTACGACCCGGTGTGGGCAACCGCCCAACAGCTGGGCTTCGCGGCGACGTTCCACGGTGGCCTCGGCAACATGCCGTCGGGCTCGTTCACCGCAGTCACCAATTACTCGTTCAACCACATTGGATCATTCGCGCAACGGATGCATCCGCTGTGCAAATCGCTGTTCATGGGTGGTGTGACACGGCGGTTTCCGAACCTGAACTTCGGCTTCCTCGAATGCGGCGTCGGCTGGGCGGTGATCCTGCTGTGCGATCTCGTCGAACACTGGGAGAAGCGCAACATGGTCGATTTGCAACGACTCGACCCGGCCTCGATCGATTGGGACCTGTTCGAATCGCTGTTCCAAAGTCACGGCCGGGACCTGCTCGATACCGCCGGAGACATCGATCTCCGTGCGGCGATGCAGGCGCTGCCAGGTGCGGGAACCCCACCGGATGATCACGATGAATGGCGGTACCTGGAGATCACAGAGAAGCGCGACATCGTGGATGCATTCACGCCTAGCTTCTATTTCGGGTGCGAGGCAGACGATCGCACGATCGCGTTTGCGTTCGCTGCTGGCAACCCATTCGGTGCCCGTCTCCGACCGGTCTTTTCCAGCGACCTCAGCCATTGGGATGTGCCGGAGATGAACGAAGTCGTCGAGGAGGCGCACGGGCTCGTTCGCAAGAGCATCATCAATGAACAGGACTTTCGCGAGTTCGTCTTTGAGAACCCAGCGCGCCTGCTGCTCCAACAGAACACCGATTTCTTCGTCGGAACAGCGGCCGAGCAATCGACCAAGGAAGTCGCCGATTCCATTCGTCTCGAGCAAGCAGGCGTTGCGAACGCGGCGGCCCAGCAATGAACAGTGCGTCGTTCGTTCTTCGTGGTGGCACTGTGGTTGATGGCACCGGGGCGCCAGCTCGCCGTGGCGACGTGCTCGTCACGGATGGTCGCATCACTGCAGTCGGCGACGTCGGCGACTTCGTCGGCGAAGTCGACGCCGGTGACGCCAGCGAGATCGACTGTTCAGGCCTGGTCGTTGCGCCTGGCTTCATCGATCCGCATACCCACTACGACGCTCAAGTTCTATGGGATCCAGACCTCACACCGTCATCGTGGCACGGTGTCACGACCGTCGTGATGGGCAACTGCGGCTTCGGGATCGCGCCGACCCGACCAGGCGATCGCACCACCGTCATGCGGGTGCTCGAAAATGTCGAGGGCATGCCGTTGGCTGCGCTCGAAGCCGGCATTCCCTGGACATTCGAGACGTTCCCCGAATATCTGGACGCGCTCGACGCGCTACCGCTGCGTGTCAACGTCGCCCCGCTGATCGGCCACACGCCGCTGCGCTTCTACGTCATGGGCGATGACGCCACCGAACGCGAGGCAACCGAAGCCGAGGTTGCGTCGATGAAGGAGATCGTTACGGAAGCGATCCAGGCCGGCGCGATCGGTTTCTCGACGTCGAGGTCGTCGTCGCACCTCGGCGCCTATGGCAAGCCGGTTCCCAGTCGGGCGGCGAACCTGAGCGAGATCTGGGCTCTGGCAAGCGCCCTCGGCGAGGCCGGCAAAGGGACCGTCGAAGCAACGTGGGGGCCCGACCTCTTCGTCGACGAGTTCGCCCGCCTGGCCAACGACATCGGCCGTCCCGTGTCCTGGGCTGCGATCATGGCCGGTCGGAACCAGCCTGGCTACTCCGACGACATCGCCGCTCGGGTCATGGCTGTCGGCGGCGACGTGCACCCACAGGTTGCCTGCCGCCCGATCGTGGTTCAGATCACGCTCAACGATCCGTTTCCCTTCGCCAACGTTGCCGCGTTCGGTGAAATTCTGGCGCTCGAACGCGACGAACGCGGTGCGCTCTATCAGCGAGCCGAATGGCGAAAGCGGGCCGATGCACAAATGCGGGCTGTGTGGGGAGACATCATCGATCACGCCCGTGTCGCCGAGTCAAGGTCGCGCCCCGACCTGCAGTACGGACCCACGCTTGCGGACCTTGCCGCGGAGAATGGCGGGACGGCGCTGGATGTGATGGTCGACCTCGCGTCCAAGGATTCATTCGAGACTCGGTTCCTGGTTGCGATGACCAACGACGACGAAGACGCCGTGGGTCGGCTACTCGGCAACGACCAGCTCCTGCTCGGGCTGTCCGACGCCGGAGCACATACCAGCCAACTGTGCGACGCCAATTATGCGACCCACCTCCTCGGTCATTGGTGTCGCGACAAGGGCGTGCTCACGCTCGAGAAGGCTGTTTGGCGCCTCACCGGACATCCTGCCGCGGTCTATGGAATGAGCGATCGTGGTGTTCTCGCGGAGGGTGCCGTGGCCGACATCGTGGTCTTCGATGCAAATCGTGTTGGAACCGAGTTGCCGGAGCGAATTCACGATTTCCCGGGAGGGGCGGATCGTCTGGTCGCACGCAGCATCGGTATCCAGCACGTCTGGGTGGCCGGGCAACCAATTCGATTCGATGGAGAAGATCTGGAGGTCTCAGGCACCGGTCGGTTGCTGCGAAACGGCACCGGTCCAAGTCACCAGGAGGAGAGCGAATGACCGCCGCAACGGACACGATTGACCGCCTCGCGAGGCAAGGACATCTGATCGGCGACACCTGGACGCCAGGTGACAGTGGCGGGCGATATGCGCATCACGACCCGACGACGGGACTATTGCAGGCTGAGGTCGGGCTCGGCGGCGAAGCCGAAGTCTCCAAAGCAGTCGCGGCTGCCGCAGAAGCGGCACCGGGGTGGAAGGCCATGCCTCTCGAAGAGCGAGCAGCAATTCTGTTCCGCCTTGCCGACCTGCTCGTCGCACACGACGCTGACTCCGCTCTGCTCAACGCCCGCGACAATGGCACCCCGATCAGCACGATGCGGCCGGGGCTGTATGCAGCTGCGTGGGTTCGGTACTACGCCGGATGGATCGACAAGGTCACCGGCACGGTCGTGCCGGTTTCCGGGGGCGGTCTCGACTATGTGTTGCCCGAGCCGTACGGCGTCATCGGTGCAATCGTTCCGTGGAACGGACCGATGATGGGAATGGGACAGAAGGTTGCGCCAGCGCTGGCAGCCGGTAACGCAGTTGTTGCCAAGCCGCCGGAGTTGGCCCCGTTCGGTGCGCTTCGTTTCGCCGAGCTCGCGCTCGAAGCAGGGCTGCCGCCGGGGGTGCTCAATGTCGTGACAGGCGGCGCTGCGGCTGGGCAAGCACTCGTTCGTGATCCGCGAGTCGGCAAGGTGTCCTTCACCGGCGGTCACGTCACCGCGCGGCAGGTGATGATCGCTGCCGCGGAAACGCTCAAGCCGCTTGCGCTCGAACTCGGCGGCAAATCCGCCAACATCGTGTTCCCGGATGCGGACCTCGACACTGCAGCCACCCTGGCCGTGCTGCTCGGCATCGGAGTCCTGTCCGGTCAGGGCTGTGCACTACCGACGCGGCTCTACGTGCACGACGATGTGTACGACGAAACGGTCGATCGACTCATTGCGGCGGCTGCCGCGATGTCGGTCGGGGATCCGTCGGATCCGGCTGTATTCATGGGGCCTGTCGTCAACCAAGCTGCGTGCACGCGCATCCTGCAGGTCATCGAACGAGCCAAAGCCGAACGATCCGGCACCCTGCTCACGGGCGGCGAGAAGCTGGCAGGCGACCTCGCCGATGGCTACTTCATTGCACCAACGATCTTCGGGGATGTCGAACATGGCAGTGACCTCGCCGTCAACGAAGTCTTCGGACCAGTGCTGTCGGTGCTGCGTTTCAAGGACGAAGCCGAAGTTGTCGCCAAGGCCAACGACAGCCGTTTCGGTCTCGGCGCATATCTGCACACGCGCGATATCGGCCGGGCCCACCGGATCGCTTCGAGACTCGAAGCCGGAATGGTCACCGTCAACGGTCTGCCCGGCATGGCGCCGGGTGCGCCGTTCGGTGGTTACAAGCAGAGCGGTTTCGGACGTGAAGGTGGCAGCTGGGGAATCGATGAGTTCCTCCAGCAGAAGAACGTCTTCATCGCTGGTACGTGATCGTGTCCGCGCGCAGAGATGAAATCCTTGCGGTGGCCAGAAGACTTTTCGCCGAGCAGGGTTACGTCAGTACATCCATGCGAGACATCGCCGATGCAACCGGCTTGCTCCCCGGCAGCCTTTACACGCACTTCAAGTCGAAGGCCACGTTGGTCGAAGAAATCGTGGCATCGTTCTACAGCGACCTGCTCCAGGCCCAGCAGGAGGCCATCGCCCACGATGGCACCGGCGCCGAACGATTTCGGTTGCTGCTGAGGGCCACCTATCGAGTGTGCGCGGCATATCCGGATGAACTGACAATCCTGCACTACGACTGGAAGAAGCTCTCCACACTCGACGAGACGGCCGAGATTCGCGAGGTGAGTGTTCGAACGTTGAACACATGGCGCAAGGTGATGAAGGACGGTCTTGCCGACGGAACACTTCGGCCAGGGATGAGCCCAGAACTTGTCTCGCGCATCGCGACCGGGGCGATCCACGCAATGCTCGACCCGGTTCGTTATCGCGATCAGCCCGCGAGCAAGAAGGTCAACGCATTCGAACAACTGGAGGCGATGATGATGAACGGCCTGTCAGTCGCTGCGGCGGATTGAGCATCATGGAAACGACGGCATTGCCATTGAGCGCCAGCACCGTGATGATCGCAACCGACCTTCCGGCGCTGTCAAGGCTCGCTGCGTCGTTGGACGCGACCTTCGTGGCGTTGCCGCCCGCCGCCTTCGCCACGCCGATCGACAACGATTGGTCGTTCGGCTCTGCCCTTGAAACGTGGCGGGCAGATGCTGGATTGGCCGCACCATCGACGCGAGTCGTGGTGGCCGCATGGACCCCGCAGCACGCCGCCGGACGGCTCATCGACATCGACGCGGCGACGTTTGCGGCGCGTGCGGAGCTGCCGTTCGTGGCATGGTTCGTCGCACTCGGGAATGCCGTGCGGCGATGCGCTGATGACGGCGCAATCGTGGCGATCATCGAACGACCGTCCCCGCTCGACTGTGCCGGTTGGGCGCCCGAGGGTGGCGTCGCCGACGCCGTCGAAGCGTTCGTGCGCTCACTGTCGCGAGCAGAGGGCCACCGTGGCGTACGCGTCAATGCAGTCACGACACCTCATCGGCTCATTCCAGATGCGCTCGTCGCTCCGTCCCCGCCACTCGCAAACTATCCCGGCACGCTTGAACTGGAGGTGGCCAGCGCCGTGTCCGCGCTGCTCGGGCCGGCGGTCGGCGGTGTGACAGGCACGGTCGTCCACGTTGACTGCGGCAGGAGTTGGCGATGACGGAGCGCCACGTCGTTCTCATCACCGGTGCCAGTGGCGGTATCGGCCAGGGCATCGCACGATCGTGCGCGTCGGCCGGATGGACGGTGTGGATCGCGGCCCGTCGAGAAGCCGAGGGCAAGGCAGTGGCCGCCGAAGTCGACTCGTTGGGTGGGCGAGGTCGATTCATCGCGTGTGAAGCATCCAATCCTGAGTCGGTCGAGGCGGCCATTCAGGTTGCTGTTGCGACCGACGGACGCCTCGACGGCGCGGTTCTCAACGCGACGAGTGATCTATCGCCTCGTCCGGTGGTCTTCGAGGACGTACCGATCGCCGACCTGGTTGAGCACTTCGGCGTGTCCGTTCGAGGGCTGTTCGCGCTCGCCCAATCCGTTCATCCGCACCTCCGTGCCACCAAGGGATCGCTTGTCGTGCTCACGTCAGAGGCCGGCTTCGAGGGCAAGGCCAGGTTGAGTCCGTACGCCGGCGTCAAGGCGGCCCAGCGCGGCATGGTCCGCAGCCTCGCTCGGGAGTGGGGCAGCAACGGCATCCGCGTGAACTGCGTTGCCCCGCTCGCTGCGACGCCGGCGATGGCCCGGGCGTTCGAGATGGATCCGGCCATGGCAGATCGGTTGCTCGGTCGGAATCCGCTCGGTCGTCTTGGCGATGCCGAGACCGACATCGGGCCGGTCGTCCGATTCCTGCTCTCGCCCGACTCCCGTTACCTCACCGGCAACACCTTGATGGCCGACGGCGGCAGCTGTCCGATCGCGTAAGGGTCACTCCGGGCGAAGGACGCGCTCGAATCGGTCGCGAACTGCGCCCAGCCGGTCACGGTTGGGAAATACCCAGAGCTGATTCGCCCTGACACCTGCGAGCATCGCGTTGGCGATGTCGGCAGGGGACTGAATCCCGTCAGTGATCGCGTTGACTCGCTCTTGTTCGGCCAGCGAGGCGCCTCGGTCGCCGCCCAACGCTTCTGGCCGATTCCGCTCGGAGCTGAACAGCTGCGTTCGGACCAAGGACGGACACACTGCCGTTACGCCGATGGGTGCCTGTACAGCTGAGAGGTCACCAGCGAGCGCCTCTGAGATTGCGGCGGTGGCGTGTTTGGTGGCCGCGTACGCGCCGTATCCCGGCATCACCGCCCAACTCGCGATCGAGCACGTGTTGACCACGTGGCCCTCGGCACCGCGCAGCGCCATCTTTGGCACGAAGCATCGGATTCCGTGGATCAAGCCCCAGACGTTCACGCCCAACATCCATTGCCAGTCCTCGACAGACGCGTCGAGGAGCGAGCCGGTGGCACTCACCCCGGCGTTGTTGCAGAGAAGATGGACAGAATCGTGCGCAGCAAAGCATCGATCGGCCAACCGCTGCACGGAGTCGGCGTCACTGACATCGGTGACGACGGTGTCGATCGACCGGGCCAGATCCGGCATCGCGCCAGCGGCTCGGGTGAGTGCCTCCGCCTCGATGTCTGCGAGCACCAGGTGCATCCCGAGTCCTCCGAGCAGCGATGCGTAGGCAAGTCCGATCCCGCTTGCAGCGCCAGTGATGACAGCGACGCGGCCCTCGAAGTCATTCAACTCGCGCTCTCCGTTCTCGGCCCCACACCAGGGTTCGCTGGGTCAAGGTACCAGTCGACGTATGGAGGACGGCGAGCCCTGGCCGCCGTCATCTACCGAGCGCGAACACGCCATAACCGAATCCTTCGACTGCGACGGAAGCTTCGCTGATGCTCACCCCGCGGGCGAGCACCTCGGTTGCGCCGACACCGAGAGTGGTGGCGAAGGTCGCTGGTTCGGCACGTGGGTTGGTGACGACGAGGTGGGTATCGCCGCGGAGGTAAGCGAACGGGTAGCCCCCGTGAACGACGACGGTCGAGGCGCTGGTGCGCAGCGCCGGAGTTGCCTTGCGGAGCGCGAGCAGTTGGCGAACGAGGTGCAGTGTCGAGTCGGAATCGCGCGCCTGGGCAGCGACGGTTGGGCGCTGCGGATCTGGGTCGATCGGGAGATAGAGGCGATCCGGAGCTGCCGTCGAGAAGCCGGCGTTCGGGCTGTCGTCCCACTGCATCGGCGTGCGACAGCCTGCCCGGTTGTAGGCGACATTGCAGATCGAGCCTTCCACGTTCGCCATGCCAGGCAGGTAGCGCATCCCGATCTCGTCGCCGTACCACAGGCACGGGATGGTGCCCCACGTGAATAGGAAAGTGAGCGCCGCGCCGAGTTGCTCTGCGGTGCGATCGCCACAGCACAACCTGTTGAAATCGTGGTCGGCGGTGGCCATGATCACACGGCGGCCCCCGGGCTCTGCGGACACTGCCTCCCAGCTTCGCAAGAAGACCTCCGTGGTGCCTTGGCCCGCCGCATCGAAGAACGGCGGCCGCGGTTCCTGGAACGGCAACACGCCAGCGAACTGGTTGTCGAACAACGTTGCGTGCTGTTCGAAGATCACGAGGAAGAAGTCTGCGTCGAAGGCCAGCGCCGCACCAGTGCGCGGTTCGATGCCTTCGGGGACGATGACGGCGTCCGGGTACGACTCGTCGAGCCAGGCTCGAACCTGGCGCCAGAGCATTGCGCTCTGCAGCAGACCTCGTTCCGGAGAGCGGTCGTCCTTGACGAGCGAGAATGCCATGTCGATCCGGAACCCGGCGACACCCCGATCCAACCAGAACCCAATGATGTCCATCAGAGCCTGCAGGTTGCGGCGCGGACCAGGGTCGGCGACCGAGTCGCGCCACGGCTCGGGGCCGCGTCCGCCAGCCCATCCGAAGTTCAGGGCCGGCTGTTCGTCGTAGAAGTTCTTGAGATACCAGCCCGGTCGTGGGCCCGGCGACGGCACCCAGTCGGGGGTGCCGGGCAGGTCGTCGGCCCAGTGAGCCGAGGGCGCGGTCGCCGACCAGACGTAGCGATCGCCGAGCGGCGATGGCCCGTCGGCGTGCAACTCTTCCTGGAACCAATGGTGGGCGATCGACGTGTGGCCTGCGACGAGATCGAGCATCACCCTGATGCCGCGGCGCTGAGCATCGGCGACGAGTTCGACCATGTCGTCGTTGGTGCCGTAGCGCGGTGCGATCTGGAGGTAGTCGGCAACGTCGTAGCCGGCGTCGACGAACGGCGACGTGAAGCATGGGTTGAACCACAGTGTGTTCACCCCGAGCGACTGGATGTAGTCGAGGCGGTCGATCACACCGCGCAGGTCGCCGATGCCGTCGCCGTCGGAGTCAGCGAACGACTGTGGGTAGATCTGATAGAGCACCGCGTCGTCGAACCATTGCGCACCCATGTCGTCGACACCTCCCGGCGCGCACGTTACGTGGTCGGTCCGGCTCAACCGGAACGTTTCGGTGCAAC
>JANOQU010000417.1:0-2005 GCA_031422355.1 Actinomycetes bacterium | reverse complement strand
AGCAACCACGAATCGATCGTGCCGAGCGCAAGATCATCGCTGGTTTCGACGGCGCCTCCCGATGTCGAGAGCAGCCACTCGAACTTCGTACCGCTGAAATATGGGTCGAGTACGAGTCCGGTGCGCTCGCGAACCAGGGGGAGGGCGCCTGCCGCGCGAAGTTCGTCACAGCGACCGGCCGTTCGCCGATCCTGCCAGACAATTGCCCGATGAAGCGGCATTCCGGATGACCGACTCCAGGCGACGGCCGTCTCGCGCTGATTGGTGATCCCGATTGCGGTTGGGGGGGCGTCGAGTCTGGCAATCACGTCGTTGAGCGTTGCTCGTGCGGCCTCCCAGATTTCGGTCGCGTCGTGTTCGACCCATCCCGGATGTGGGAAGTGCTGGGTGAATTCACGATATGACGAGACGGGCGAACGGCCGTCGGCGAACACGGCACGGGTGCGGACGCCAGTGGTGCCTGCATCGAGGGCGAGGACACAGACATCGTCGGCCACGCTGATCAGCGCCTCTTCGGCTTCGTGCTCTTGCGGTGTTGCGACGGACCGGTCGAGGTTCGCTTGGTCGGCGCCGGACGATTGCGAACACTGCCGGGGCTACCGCTGGCCGTGGCTCCGGAACTCATCGCCGGGGCATTGGCACGCTCCGCACGGAGGTCCTTGAACGTCTTGCGTTGATAGCCGAACTTCGCCAGCAACGCTCCGAAGCCAACGTACATCGGCCCACTCGCGAGCAGGCCGGCGTACAAACCGAGACTCAGACCCTTGTCGGTTGTGGCGAAGTAAATCGTCATCGCCGCACCCGCGATCACGACGTAGATCAGCCATTCGCGCACGAGTCGTCGCCACGGAATTGAACGAGATGAATCCCAGGCCATGGGTCAGTTCCTACCATGCCCAGCGGTCACTGCGCACGTTTGGCGTACAGTCTGGCGATGCGAGTAGGACTTCTCACCGGCGGCGGCGACTGTCCCGGTCTCAATGCGGTGATTCGGGCCGTCGTCCGCAAGGGCGAGATGGTGTACGGCGACGAGGTCATTGGATTCCTCGATGCCTGGGACGGTGTCATCGAGAGGCGGACGATGCCCCTCGACGTTCGATCCCTTCGTGGCATGCTTCCCAAGGGCGGAACGTTGCTCGGCACCAGGCGAGGTAGTCCGTACGATTCACCAAACGGGCCAGCGATGGTCGCCCAGACGTTTGCCGATATGGGTCTCGACGCCTTGATCGTGGTCGGCGGGAACGGAACGTTGTCCGTGGCGTCGTCGCTGTACGACGACTTCGGACTTCCGATCATTGGTGTCCCCAAGACGATCGACAACGACATTGTCGGCACCGACGCGACATTCGGCTTCAACACGGCGGTCCAAATAGCGACGGATGCGATCGATCGCCTGCACACCACTGCTGAGAGTCACGACCGAGTGATGGTCGTTGAGGTGATGGGCCGACATTCAGGCTGGATCGCAACCCACGCCGGCATTGCAGGCGGGGCGACGGTGATCCTTATCCCGGAGAAGCCCTTCGACGTCGACGAAGTGTGCGCCATCTTGCAAGCACGCCACGAACGCGGGCGGTACGCATCGATCGTGGTCGTCGCAGAAGGGGCAGAACCTGCTGAGGGCAGCATGCCGGGGCGCGAAAAGATTTACGACCGGTTCGGCCACGTGCGTCTTCGCGGGGTGGCGAATCTGCTGGCGCCTGAGATCGAGGCAAGGAGCGGGCTGGAGACTCGGGTCGTGTTGCTCGGTCACGTGCAGCGTGGTGGTACGCCATCGGCGTTCGACCGGGTGTTGGCGACTCGATACGGAGTCGACGCCATCGACGCCGTTCACAAAGGTGCGTGGGGTCAGATGACGGCGCTGCTCGGGGACAAGATGGGTCTCGTGCCGCTGGCGGATACCGCCGGCAAGACCCGTCCCGTCGACCTGTTTCTGTACGAGGACGTGGCGTCTGTCTTCTTTGGATGACATGCCGTTTTGAATGAAGTGGCGTTCGGGTCAGGC
>JANOQU010000416.1:0-3009 GCA_031422355.1 Actinomycetes bacterium | reverse complement strand
GCCGAAGCCACACTCGGCGGCTGGCTGTTCCAGGTTGCCAGTCGTATTGCGCTCCGAGTCCGAACCCGTTCGACACGGGTCGACGCCGCAGGCACCTTGGCCGATCGTGCTGATCGAGCCGATGATGGTCCGGACTCTGATACCAAACTGATGAGAGCCCAACAGCGGATTGCGCTCGACTCGGCGTGTGCCGTTCTGACTGACCACGAACGACAACTCCTCGACCTCTTCCGCAATGAGGCCGACTATGGCTACCGAGAGATCAGTCGTCGTCTCGGCATTCCGATCGGAAGCGTCGGGCCGACGCGCGAACGCCTGATCCGCAAACTTCGAGCCTGCCCCGACCTGCAACGACTTGCAGCGGCGTAGGACCAACAACCGCCGCCCGAACAACCGCTACGGCACCCAACACGCTCTCTCGACGGATTACGATACGGAACAGTCTCGGATCGATAATCAATGCTCCGGGCCGACTCAGTAATTCACGTCTGGAGAGCAATGAGTGGCGCAACAGTGACAACGACGCCAAGGGGGACGGAGACCGATCAAGTCGATCCGGCCGTCCATGCCCGACGATGGTGGGTACTCGGCGTGCTGTGTCTCAGCATGACGATCATCGTGATGGACAACACGATTCTCAACGTTGCCATCCCGTCGTTGATTCGTGATCTCGACGCGAGCAACAGCCAGGTCCAATGGATCATCGATTCCTACACCATCGTCTTCGCGGGCCTGTTGTTGACCACCGGCAGCCTCAGCGATCGCTTCGGTCGCAAGGGAGCCCTGCAGGTCGGAATCGTGCTCTTCATGCTCGGGTCCGCTCTCTCTGCCCTGGCAACCACGGCCACATACCTCATCGTGACGAGGGCGTTCATGGGTGTCGGCGGTGCACTCATCATGCCGTCCACCTTGTCGCTGCTCACCAATACATTCCGGGATCCGAAGGAACGTGGTCGGGCGATCGCGATCTGGGCCGGATTCTCCGGTGTCGGCGTTGCGCTCGGGCCAGTCGTCGGCGGCCTGCTGCTCAAGCATTTCTCGTGGAGTTCGGTCTTCTGGGTCAACATCCCAATCGGTCTCGCAGCGCTGGTGAGTGGCATCTTCCTGCTCCCAACGTCACGAGAGGGCAAGCACAGCCGACTCGATCCGATCGGCTCCATATTGTCGATGGCTGGCCTCGGGGCTCTGCTCTACGGCATCATCGAGGTGCCGGTCAAAGGTTGGTCCGATCCAACGGTTCTGGCGGGCTTCGGCGTTGGGATTGCCTCGGTGGCGTCGTTCATCGCGTGGGAACTTCGCACGGACCACCCAATGTTGGACATGAAGTTCTTCAAGAACCCGCGCTTCACTGCAGCCAACACTGCCGTCACACTCACATTCTTTGCGATGTTCGGATCGTTGTTTCTCATGGCGCAGTACTGGCAGTTCGTCCACGGCTACTCACCGCTCGAGGCCGGCATCCGGCTCATCCCGTACGCACTCGGAATGATGTTCGTTGCTCCGCTCTCGGCCCGAGTGGTGGAGCGGATCGGCTCGAAAAGAGTGATGACGATTGGGCTCATCACCGTCACGACGGCCCTGTTGCTGATGTCGTTGCTCAGCCGGGACACCCCGTATGTGCTCGCCATCTGGCCGTTCGTCTTGATGTCGGCCGGAGTCGGATTCACGATGCCGCCGGCCACGGAATCGATCATGGGATCACTCCCCCGCAACAAGGCAGGCGTCGGTTCGGCCGTCAACGACACCACTCGCCAGATGGGTGGCGCGGTCGGTGTCGCCCTCATCGGCAGCGTCGTCGCGAGCATCTTTTCCGGCCGTGTCGACGAAGTCGCCTCCACATTCGGCGTCACGGGTTCCAATCTCGACAAGGCCCGCTCATCGCTCGGCGGGGCGTTGAGCATTGCCGCAGACCTTGGCGAACAAGCCAACGGCTTCACGATCGCAGTCAAGGAAGCGTTCATGGACGGGCTCAGCGCCGGCTTGCGACTCGCAGCATTGGTCGTGTTGTCGGCCGCATTCGTCGTGTGGCGATACCTACCGGCTCGGGCAATCGACCATGAGGATGCACCACAAGCCGCTGACAACGGATCATCGCGACGAGTTCGGGCTGACACGGGCCCGATCGCGGCGACGAACATCGACGCGTCGCCCGTCGATTCGGCCCTGGTCCGCTCGATCGTCGTCGGCAAGTAAGGATGCCTTCGTGACATCGGCCATCGATCCCGACGCTCCAGAGACGTCAGCGGAGACAACGCCTCGACGTGGACGACCGAGAGATACCCGTTGCGATCAAGCAATCCTGCAGGCAACGATCGAGATGTTGATCGAAGGTGGGGCGGCCAATCTTTCCGTCGACGGCGTTGCTGCACGCGCTGGGGTCGGTAAAGCCACCATTTATCGCCGCTGGAGTTCGAAGGAAGCCTTGGTCCTGGACGCAATCACCACGGACGGATCACTGATCGATGCGCCCGACACGGGCACACTGCGCGGCGACCTCGAGGGTTTCTATGACGGTTTGATCCAGCGATTCCGCGAGAGCGAGGGTTCCGATGTCTTGCCTCATCTCATCGAGGCTGCGTGCTACGACCCCGAAGTCAGGCTGTCCCTCGACGGGTATATCGCCAGCCGCCAAAAGCCACTCCGGGCGCTGCTCCAGCGCGCCCAGCAACGCGGCGATCTCCGCCCGGGCACGGACATCACTGTCTTGGTCGATGTGCTGGTCGGACCAACGATGTATCGCCGTCTCCTGACCGGTGGTCGGATCGACAGATCCTTCGTTCGTAAATTGCTCGACATTGTGTTGCCCTGACCAATCACATCCTTTACCACCCTGTTCCATTGCCGAAACAGTGCGGAAACATGTTCTTGCCAACCTGCAGGCGTCGAAGTATCCGACCATTGGAGACCCGGGATGAGCGAAGAAGAACTGCTGGAAATGGCCTCACGAGACGGAAACGTTGCGTGGATTCTCGTATCGGCAGCGCTGGTCCTGTTCATGACTCCCGGCTT
>JANOQU010000415.1:0-4703 GCA_031422355.1 Actinomycetes bacterium | reverse complement strand
GGCACCAGCATGCAGCGTCGACACGCCTTCTCGGCGAGCCGACCCGCTACGAACTCGTCCAGCGCAACCTGCTGCTGTGCGCGACGAAGAACCTTTCGGCTCGTTCAGTCGTTCGAATCTGGCGGAATCGGATCGTTGTTCAGGCCAAGGGAGTCGTCAAAGGTCCGATGAGATCCCAACGGTTGCGGGCGCTGACTCGGGCGGTGGTTGGCGCGCCATCGGCTCTGATTGCTCGCCGACGACTCCCCGATCATCGGCTGGTTTCCGACTCGAAACTCTTTGCCTACGCCGATGGTCTCAGTCCGAACTTCGACGTGACGACCTATTCCGCGGGCCCCGATTCGACGAGCTAGCTGACTTCACTGACCGACAATTCACGCCGGTGACTTCACTGACCGACAATTCACGCCTGTTCGGGCGCGATCAGTCGGACACTGCGTCGGTGGTTGCCGCCGGTGACTTCACTGACCGACAATTCACGCCTGTTCGGGAGCGATCAGTCGGACAGTCCGTCGATGGCCGGACACAGCTAGACAGCGGGTTCGGCTGACCGTTGCCGATCGAGCCAGCCGAGCAAGATCGCGATGGCCCTGGGGTCATGGCGCAGTCGATGGCCGGCGCCTTCGAGCAGGCGAAGTTCGGCCGAACCGTGGCACTCGGCGAGCAGTCGTGCATCAGACACGGGGACGCTTTCGTCGTCGTCGCCGTGCATCACGAGCAGAGGTCGTGGTGCGAATCGGCGGGCGGCGTCGGCGGGGCGGAAACGTCTCAGTTCTCGGCTCCACTCCTCGAAATTCTTCGGGAAGCCGGGCGTCCGCACCGCACCGATATCGCGAGCGTGGTCGAGGAAGCGCCGCGGTTGCGCTGCCCAGTCGTCGAAGTCGGCGCGAGGGGCAAGCATCGCTGCGCCGCGCACCCGCGGGTCGTCCGCCGCGACGCACACCGCGATCGATCCGCCCGTGTTCGTGCCGACTAGCCAGATTCCCGACGGCTGGGCAACGGTGATCAGGTGGTCGATCGCCGAACGAAGATCGTCGACCCACGATTGCAACGAAAAGTCGCCCTCGCTGTTGCCGCACCCGCGAAATGTGAAGGTCATCGCCGCCCAACCGAGTTCGTTGGCCGCCCGGTCGATCAGTTCTGGGAAGGTACCGCCCGAGTGCCGGGCGTCGATCGGACCGACTGGGAACCCATGGCACAGGATGAGTCCGGGCAGTGGCTCGCTACGGCCAGCGGGGCGGGCGAGATAACGGACGACGTTCTGTCCGCCAGACAGGAAGGAACCGTTGCCGTTCACGCACGCGGCTTGCGGTGGATCCGGCGACTGCCCGGTCGAGCGAGGGTGTAGCCACGGTTTCGAGCCTCGACCAACGTGTCTGGGCCGAAACAGATGCCGGTCTCTGCTTCGACGATCTCGTTGATCACCGCTGCGTCATCCCAATTGTCGACGTCGTAGACGAGTTGCGTGCGCTTGTCGCCCAGAAACTGGGTGTGCTCGAATCGAATTGGACGCTGCATTCGCTCGAATCTAGCTGGGTCGGGCCCTGGCCAACTTGGTCAATCGCCGATTTCCATCGCCAACGGTCCGACTGCTCCGATCGCGTCGAAGTACTCCTGATGAGCGTCGACGACGTAGACGACATCGATGTCATCGATGATCTCAAGACCATTCCGATCTGCCTCGCCGAGCAGAAACGCCGTCAAGCTGTCTCCCTCGACGACCACTTCGTCGTCGATGTCCTGCGGTCGATCGATCACCTTGTCAGGCTGGAGACCCTTCATGTTCAGCCACCGAAGGTGATAGACCAACAGCTCGCGAAGCTCATCGAGAGTAAGCCTGGCCTGAGTATCGGCGGGGAGTCGGTCGGCGACGAACGACAGCGCTTGCTCTTCGATATACACCACCCTGGGCGACAACGAATCAAGCCGATGCGCCTCGCGGCCAACGACAACGGCCGCAACCACGAACGTGAACACAGCGGCGAGGACAATGAAAAACAGCGTGATGGCGGGCACTGCGACTCAGTGTATGAGTCGATGCCGCCATCACGCTGACAGTTCAGTGGTTCAGTCGCTTCGACCGAGCCGTGTCGAATTCCGGTCAGATACCGATCCGCTGGGCGAGCAATTCGCGGTGGTACGTCGGATCGCCGAACAGCAGCTCGCTGCTCTTAGCCCGCTTGAAGTACAGGTGCGCCGGGTGCTCCCAGGTGAAACCGATGCCGCCATGGATTTGAATGTTCTCGGCGGTCGCATGGAAGTACGCCTCTGAGCAGTAGGCCTTGGCCAACGAAGCCACCGATGGCAGTTCGTCGTTCATTTCCGATGCGCACCACATGCCGTAGTACGCAGCTGACTTGGCCGACTCGACTTCGAGCAGCATGTCCGCGCACTTGTGCTTGATTGCCTGGAACGACCCGATCGGACGACCGAACTGAACCCGCACCTTCGCGTACTCGACAGCCATTTCCAACACCTTCTGTGCTCCACCGACCTGCTCGGCTGCGAGGCCGACAGCGGCGAGATCGAGCACCGTGCTGAGCACGTCCCAGCCCTTGCCCTCGGCGCCGATCAGGGTCGCTGGCGTATTGTCGAAATCCAGCTTGCTCTGCTTACGGGTCTGGTCCATCGTGGACAGGTTTGTGCGGGTCAGGCCCGCTGCGTCACCTTCGACGGCGAACAGGCTGACACCGTTGGCCGTGCGGGCCGCGACGATGATCAGGTTGGCGGTGTTGCCATCGATCACGAACATCTTGGTACCGGTGAGGGTGTACCCGTCGCCAGCGCTGGTCGCGGGCATCGTGATGCCGGCTTCGTCCCACTTGCCGCTCGGCTCGGTAAACGCCAACGTCGCGATGGTCTCGCCACTGGCAATGCCGGGCAGGTGCGCTGCCTTGGCAGCGTCATCGCCACTGTGCAGCAGGGTGTTCGCGGCGAGCACCACGGTGCTGAAGAACGGAGCACACAGCAGTGCCCGGCCCATCTCTTCGAGGACGATGCCGAGCTCGACATAGCCGTAACCGCTGCCACCGAATTCCTCCGGGATGTGCAGACCCTGCAGGCCCAACTGCTCGCCCGCCTGCTTCCAGACTGCGTTGTCGTAGCCGGCGTCGGTCTCCATCTGCTCACGAACCGCGCTCTCAGCGGACTTGCTCTCGAGGAAGCTGCGGACGGTCTTGCGGAGTTCTTCTTGTTCTTCGGTGAATGCAAAGTTCATGGGCCAATTCTGCGAGTTGAGGAGGCGCAATACCAAATCGGACGGTGTACACATGTGTACGCTTCTCTCGTGGAACGGATCGGAATCAGGGAGTTGCGAGCGACTGCCGCCGCCGCGGTCAAACGAGCCGAGGCCGGACAGCGCACGGTGATCACGGTTGGCGGTCGACCCGCTGCCCAACTCGGCCCGCTGACCAGCGCCGCATCCGAGCGCAGCCTCGACGAACTCGTCGCCCAGGGTTTATTGATCGCCGCCCGCCGATCCGGCCAGCCGAACGACTCCACGATCACGGTCTGGGGCGGCGTTCGCCTCGACCGGTTACTGCGTGAGGTCCGCGGATGACCCTGTACCTCGACGCCAGCGCACTGGTCGCCCTGCACATCGACATCCCCAACCGGCGCCATGTGCAGGATGCAATGGCCCTCGATCCGCACTGGTGTACCAGCGCACTCACCCTGGTCGAGGCACTTGCTCTCATCGACCGAGTCACTGAGGAGCCCGTTCTGCGTCAGGATCTGGAGGATTATGTCCGGCTGACTTGGGATCGGTTGGCCGTCGTTCCGACCGATCAAGCGTGCCTGGACAGAGCGGCCAGGCTGATGCGGGATCAGCCGCTCCGCCTAAGTGATGCACTGCATCTCGCCGCCGCCGATCGCCTCCCCCGCCCGATCCGGTTCGTCACCTTCGATCCAGCTCAAATACCCGTTGCGCTCTCGATGCAATTCGACGTTCTGTCCGCATAGCGCCCGGCGTTTGTTGATTGTTCTCAGCGGAGGGTTGCAACGATTTGGGCGATCTCGGCCGGACCGACTCGGCAGCATCCACCGATCAGCCGCGCTCCGGCGGCGACCCATCCCTGCACACTTTCCGTGCGGAACGCTTTCTCGCCACTCCAGCATCGGTGCGCACCATCCCACACCTCGCCGCTGTTGGGATAGGCAATCACCGGCTTTCCGGTCGCGGCGGCGAGTGGAATCAAGTCGTCCAGCGCGGCCGGATCAGTGCAGTTGACGCCGACGGCAACGATCGAATCCACGCCGGCGGCCATATCGAATGCCTCGGAGATGGGCTCACCGGCGCGTGTCTCGGTGCCCGAGCAGGTCAACGACAGCCACGCCGGCATGTCGATCAGGCTCAACTCTTCGAGCAGCGCTTCGACTTCGGCCAGGCACGGAATCGTTTCGACGGCGAGGACGTCGGCCCCGGCCTGGGCGAGCACCTCCAGCCGCGGGCGATGGAACGCCCGAAGCTGATCGACGGTCAGGCCGTATCGACCGGTGTACTCCGAACCCTCGGCAAGCACCGCACCGTATGGTCCAACGGATGCTGCGACGAATCCCTGCCTGCCGCTTTCGTCGCGGGCTCGGGCTGCGAGCGAGACACTTCGGCGCATCAGGCCAGCAGCCTCATCAGCATTCAGGCCCAGTGTCGCAAAGCCATCGAACGACGCTTGATAGCTCGCCGTCGTCGCGACCATTGCACCGGC
>JANOQU010000414.1:0-7131 GCA_031422355.1 Actinomycetes bacterium | reverse complement strand
CCGGTCGTAGACCGCGATGTGCGCACCATTCGCAACGCCAACTTCGGTCGCGTACGACAGGGCTGCGGCGACCGGTTCTGGCACCAGCGAACACCGCGGCAGACCAGCGCGCTCCGCTGCCTCCAGCAACCGGTTGAGGCGCGGTCGGCTCCAGGTCGCAGGATGCGTCAGCCGGATCTCATCCGGTGCGCTGTCCATCTGACGAACCGCCTCGGTATAGACGTTCTCTAAGAGCGACGCGACCAGATCGACGATCTGGTGCGGCTTGCCCTCGAGCACCACGGGTGCGTGGTCACCGAGGCGAGCCTTCGGTGCCCGCAGCGCCCGGGCCGGATGTGAACTGGCGAGATCATCGGCGGCGCGACCGACCAGCACATCTCCGCCCGGTTCGACCATCACCACCGACGGCACCCTGCGTTCTCCTGCGATCTCCAACACCTCCGGGGCGCGGCCCGGCGACTTGGCGACGGCGACCGTGTAGCTCGTTCCGAAATCGATCACCAACACCCAAGACACGCAGCGACGATACATGAGCCTCGAATGACGACAGATCACCGAGTTGGTGAGCGATGATCCGGTCAAAATGAGAGCGCTCTACTCTCCGAGACGCCGGAGACCGGCCATAACCTTTGCGGCCATGTCAACACCGTCAACCAGCCCGGCAAACAGTTCGACAACCCAACCGGCATCACCCGCCAATGTGCAGCCCGCCACCGGGCGCCTCGGTGTGCTCACCGTCGGCCTCGGCGCCGTCGCCACCACCTTGATTGCCGGTGTCGAACTCGCCAAGCGCGGTCAGGCACTACCGATCGGGTCGTTGACTCAGATGGGAACGATCCGGCTCGGCAAGCGCACCGAAGACCGCAGCCCGCTGGTCAAGGACTTCGTGCCGCTGGCCAAGCTGGAAGACATCGTCTGGGGCGCGTGGGACGTCTTCCCCGACGACGCATATGTGGCGGCCTCACGCGCCGGGGTCTTGGAAGCAGGCAAGCACATCGAGTCGATCTCGGACGCACTTCGTGACATCCGCCCGATGAAAGCCGCATTCGAGCGCAAGTACGCACGCAACCTGGACGGCCAACACACGATGGGTGACGGCGACCAGATTTCCAAGCGGGCGATGTTGAACGCGATCCGCGAAGACATCAACACCTTCCGCGACACCAAAGAGGTCGACCGGTGCGTGATGATCTGGTGCGCGAGCACCGAGATCTTCATCGAACCCGGCCCTGCGCATATGGACATCGAGAGTTTCGAAGCCGCGATCGATGCCGAAGACGGAACCATCTCGCCGGCGATGCTGTACGCATATGCGGCCATTCTCGAAGGCGTCCCGTTCGCCAATGGCGCCCCGAACCTGGCGGTCGACACGCCCGTATTGCGCAAACTAGCCACCGAACGCAACGTCGCGATCAGCGGTAAGGACTTCAAAACCGGCCAGACATTGATGAAGACGGTGCTCGCGCCGATGCTCAAGGCTCGTCAACTCGGCCTCTCGGGTTGGTATAGCACGAACATCTTGGGCAACCGCGACGGCGAGGTGCTCGATGCTCCGGAGAACTTCAAGACCAAAGAGGAATCCAAGCTCGGCGTGCTCGAAGACATCCTCGAACCGGCCAAGAACCCGGATCTCTACGGCAACGTCTTCCACAAGGTCAGCATCAACTATTACCCGCCCCGTGGAGACAACAAAGAGGGTTGGGACAACATCGACATCTTCGGTTGGCTCAACTACCCGATGCAGATCAAGGTCAACTTCTTGTGCCGCGACAGCATTCTCGCTGCGCCGTTGGCGCTCGACCTGATCCTGTTCAGCGACCTCGCCCAGCGCGCCGGCCTTGGCGGGATCCAGGAGTGGCTGAGCTTCTACTACAAGAGCCCGCAGACGCCACCCGGTCTCTACGCCGAGCACGACGTGTTCATCCAGTTGATGAAGTTGAAGAACACGCTTCGCTGGATCATGGGCGAGGAAGCAATCACCCATCTCGGACGCGAGTACTACGACAATCCGCCGGAGTTCGACGACGCCTGAGCCCGGCTCGCGCTAGTTTCGCGGTCTGGCGGGACCCAGATGCCGAGGAGTCCAGGTCACATGACCACACATCGAGCGACCGCCAATTTCGCAGCACGGCATTGTGTGGTGGCAGTCACGATGGCGACGATCGGTGCGCTGGCATTTTCCAGCGCCGCCCACGCGGGCCTCGGGGCAAGCGCCGCCCCATCGTTTCCGACCATCGTCACCGTTGGCCAAACAGCAGTCGCGGCTTCGATCCAGCTGAGCAATCAGAACTCTCCGGATGACACGGCTGCCGTCAACACGGTCTGCAATTTCGGCGACGGGTTCCCGTGCCCGGCCGGTGACCCCGGAATCACGCTGATCCCGAGTTGTAGCGCCCTCGGGGTGTTTTCGTCATGCGCGCCGGCGGGCGCAGATCCAGGGGTCTTTCAGATCAGCCCGACAGCGACCGGCGCACCCGGAACCGCATGCGGTGGAATGACCTTCGACGTCGTGTTGATCGACCCCACGTTCGGCCAGTTTCGATTCACGCCACAGGGCGGTGCGCATGTGACGCTGAGCGGGACGGGAGCCGTCTGCCGAATCGGTTTCGAGGTCGCGGTCGTCAAGGTGCCGACGGTCGATCAGAATCCGATCGCTGCCGGCGCTCAGACCGTCCAGATCGTCGACAACACACAGGTCTCGGGTGCGCTCAGCGCATCGGCTCGGGGAACATCGAGCGGCATCACCGTCCTGGCCAATCCGACGATCGCAACCGTAGCCTCGCCAAGCGTGGTCGTTGGTCAGCCAATCACCGACACCGCTACCGTCACGGGACGAGTGAACCCGATCCCCGGCGCGACCGTCACGTTCCGGCTCTACGGTCCGACTGATCCAAACTGCACGGCCACTCCGATCTTCACGTCGACCGTTCTGTTGGCCGCTGACGGAATCGCCACGTCAGCGCCATACCTGACGACGGGTACCGGAGCCCATCGATGGATTGCGAGCTACGGAGGTGATGCGAACAACTCCGCTGTCGCCGGCGTGTGCGGTGACTCCGGCGAGACCGTGACGATCACCAAGGCCCAACCCGCGATCACCACCGTGACGGCACCCACCGTCGCCGCGCGCACGCCCATCACCGACACCGCAGCCGTCACGGGCAGGGTCAACCCGGTCCCCGGCGCCACCATCTCGTTCCGGCTCTATGGGGTCAACGATCCAACCTGCACCGCGGCGCCGGTGTTCACCTCGACCGTCGCGATCGCATCGAACGGCACCGCCACTTCCGGCCCGTATACCCCGTCGTTCGCCGGCACGTACAAGTGGATCGCGACCTACGACGGCGACGCCAACAATGCCCCCGTCGCCGGCGTCTGCGGTGATGCAGGTGAAACCGCCACGGTCACCAAGGCCCAACCCACGATCGCGACCGTGGCCTCACCGAGCACCGCCGTCGTTGGAAGCCTGATCGCCGACACCGCCATCGTCACCGGCCGGATCGACCCAGTTCCCGGCGCAGGCACCGTCACGTTCAACCTGTACTCCCCGTCGGATCCCACCTGTACCGCGCCGCCATTCGCCAGCGTCACCGTCCCGATCGACGCAGACGGGCGCGCGACGTCGTCGGCTGGCGCGACGATCGCCGCACCGATCGTCGGTACGTACCACTGGGTCGCAACCTACAACGGCGATGCCAACAACAACGCCGTCGCCGGCGTCTGCAATGACCCGAACGAGACCGTCGAAGTCACCCCGGCAACCCCGGCGATCACCACGGTCGCATCAGCTGGCGTCGCGCTCAACGGCTCGGTCCACGACACAGCGGCCCTCGCCAGTCTGGTCAACCCGGCGGCAGGGGCGACCGTGACGTTCCACCTCTACGGCGCCGGTGACCCCACCTGCGTCGACACCCCGATCTTCACCTCGACGGTTCCAGTTGCAGCCGATGGCACGGCAACGTCGGCTTCGTTCGCTCCGGCGGCGTCGGGAACTTACAACTGGATTGCGACGTACAACGGGGATGTCAACAACACCGCGGTCAGCGGAAAGTGTGGCGACCAAGGCGAGACCGTGACGGTGTCGGGCCCACCGATCTCGACGCCGCCTCTGCCGGCAACCGGAGCGAATGTCAACACGACGCTGACGATCAGCAGTCTGGTTGTCGCAGTCGGACTTGCGCTACAACGCACCTCGAAGCGGCGTCGCTCGCCCGGTCACGCGCTGGGTGTCTGACCGGCGAGGATCTGGGTGAGGAGATGGGCGTCGAGATTGCCACCCGACAGGGTCACGCCGACTCTCGCGCCTTGCTGCATCTTGCGCTCGGTCATCAGTCCGGCAAGCGCAGCAGCGCCGGATGGTTCTGGCATGTTGTGGGTGGTTCGATACATCACGCGAACCGCCTCGGCACACGCATCTTCGCTGACCTGAACGATGCGTGAAGCCCCGGCGATGATCATCGCGATCGCGTCGGCATCCGGAGCGCGACAAGCAACACCGTCGATGAAGGTTGCGGCCTCGTCCGTATTGACCACACGGCCAGCCTCGAACGACAGCGCTGTGGCCGGCGCGTTCTCGGCGACGACACCAACGATTTCGGTCTCCAACCCGAGTAGATCGCGAACGGCGATGTGGGCACAAATCCCTGATCCCATCCCGACGGGCACATAGACAACATCCAACGGCGGCGTGCCTGCAAGAAATTCGCGGGCGTACGTCGCGACGCCGAGGACCAGATCCGGGTGGAACGACGGAACCATCTGGAGTTCGCGTTCGATGGCGAGCCGGCCGGCATGCTCTCGAGCCTCTTGGAAGTCGCGGCCGTACTCGATCAGAGGGGCACCGAATGCGCGCATCGCCGCGTTCTTGGCGGGACTGTTGCCGTGCGGTACGACGATCGTGACGTCCACCCCGAATGCCCTGCCGGCGAACGCAAGGCTCTGGCCGTGATTGCCGCGGGTCGCGCTGATCAGCCCCTGTGGAGATTCGGCCGAGCGGGCGTGTCGGTCGACATAGACAATGCCGCCGCGCACTTTGAATGCGCCGGTCGGCGTGTGGTTCTCGTGCTTGACCCACACTTCAGCGCCCATCTCGTCAGTCAGCATCGGCCAAGCGAACTGCGGAGTGGGCGGGACGAAGCGGCCGACCAAAGCTGCCGCCGCATCGAGGGCGTCGAGGGTGAACGGGGCGCTCATGCCGGTCACTGTGTCGCCGTCGAATGTGGCAAAGCCTTCGAAGTTCGATCGGTGATCACGAACGTCATGGTTTGATCGTGCGGTTCGATCGGCAACTCATCGACGATTTGGACGTCGAAACAGACCCCGCACGTCATGCAGTCCTCCCGAAGCAGCGGCAGGAATCGATCGTAGAAGCCGCCACCCTGGCCGAGCCTCCTGCCGTCACGGGTGAAAGCGAGGCCAGGTACGAGGACGAGGTCGATCAGATTTGGATCGATCGCGTTGCCGACGGGTTCGGGGATTCCGTACGAACCAACGACAAGCGCTGAATCGACGCGATGTTCGACAGCGACGATGTGATCGCCCTCGACCCGCGGCAGGCCCACCTCGTAGCCCTGCTCGAAGAGGAGTCTGAGCAACGCGTCGGTGCCCGGCTCGGTCCCGACGCCGACGAAGGCCATCACCACCCGTGGCCCGACCCGAACGCACAACTGCATCACGCCGTCGCAAATCACGACCGAACGCTGTGGCCGATCAACCAGTGCAACGCGTCGCTGGCGCATCTCGCGGCGCTGCCTGCGTTTGGCATCCGCCAGCGACGACTCATCCATCTCGAACAGCTTGGCAGGCATCCCGAACAGACTGGCACGGCTAAGGTCGATCCCGATGTCAGACACAGAACCAACCTTCGATTCGGCCCACTTCCGCCAGGTCCTCGGCCACTTCCCGACCGGTGTCACGATCATCACCGGGATGGCCGGTGACCAGCCGGCCGGGTTTACGATCGGCTCGTTCACCTCGGTCTCGCTCGACCCGCCGCTGGTTGGCTTCCTGCCCCAGATCAGCAGCGACACCTGGACAGCCATGGCACCATCGGCCAAGTTCTGCGTCAACGTGCTGGGTGCGCATCAAGGTGCTGCATGTTGGCGGTTCGCAAAGAAGGGCGTCGACGACCGCTTCGTTGATGTCCCGTGGCACACCGGTGTCACCGGTTCACCGATCCTGGATGAAGCAATCGCCTGGATCGACTGCGAGGTCGAGGTCGTCCACGAAGTCGGCGATCACTACTTCGTCGTCGGTCGGGTCATCGCCATGAGTCACGACGAAAATGATCCCCAGCCGTTGCTGTTCTATCGCGGCAAACTTGGCGGATACTCACTGCATGACTGAACCAGCAGCTCGGGCCAGCCGCCCGGCCCTCTGGTTCGGGTACGACGTAGTTGCGGTCCGAGCCGGCCTGGTGATCTGGGCATCGACAATCATCGTCGGCCTGGTCCTGCGCCGGTTCGCTTTCGATCGCGGCACGGCCACCGCCTTCGTCATCGTCACCATCGTTACACTCGGCCTGCTGATGCTCGGCTGGCGGTTGGTCCGCACTCAAACGACACGGCATATTCGACAATCGGAAGGTTCCCCATGAGAGTCTGGCCAGGCGCGCCACTTCCGCTCGGCGCCACCTTCGACGGTGTCGGCACGAACGTCTCGATGTTCTCCGAGATCGCCGACATGGTCGAACTCTGCGTGTTCGACGCCGACGGCAACGAACAGCGTGTTCAACTCCCCGAACGTTCCGGTTCGGTGTGGCACGGTTACTTCCCGGACATGGACGCCAATACCCAGTACGGATTTCGTGTTCATGGGCCGTGGGATCCAGCGAACGGGCATCGCTGCAACCCGGCCAAGCTGCTGCTCGATCCATACGCGCGAGCAATCGAGGGAACCTTCGATTGGAACCAGTCGGTGTTCAGCTACGACTTCGACGATCACGGTTCAATCGACACATCCGACAGCGCAGCCTCCACGCCGCGCAGCTTGGTCGTCAACCCATTCTTCGATTGGGCAACGGATCAGCCGCTGCGGCTTCCGTGGGCGGAGACGGTCATCTACGAAACCCACGTCAAGGGCGCGACGATGACGCATCCTGGGATCGAAGAGGAACTACGCGGCAGCTACGCC
>JANOQU010000413.1:0-8181 GCA_031422355.1 Actinomycetes bacterium | reverse complement strand
CCCAGCCCGCCGTCGAAAGGTCCCAGTGCGTCGGCATCGGCGGCTCCGTCGGCTCCGTCGACATCAGCTGATTTATCGCTCCGTCCACTCGAACGGAGCACTCGTAGTGGGCCGCGAGACTTCCTTGCTTCGATCGTGCGCGTCGATCAACGGCGAAGGAACGATGATGCAGCTGCTGCCGTCTCCCACCCTGCCACCGTGCAGGCACGTGCGATGCGAATTCGACCAGCGCGGACACACGAGGTGATCGTTCTCGGTGACTCGTTGACCCAAATCGTGTCGAACGACCTCCAGTCAGCGCTCGCGACGGTCGGTTGGTCGGCCTATATCGACGGACGGGTGTCACGATCGATCAGCTATCCAACGGACCCGACGTACTCGGCAGTCGACGCCGCCCTCGCGATCAAGACAGCTGGGGTGGATGCCGACACATGGCTGGTCGAGTTGGGCACCAACGACTTGTACTTCATTGCGAATTGTGGCTGCGTCGACCTGCATGCTGCGACCCTCGCCCGGATCCGACTGATGCTCTCAGCGATCGGCCGTGATCACCGGATCATCTGGGTCGGAGTCCAGAACTTCAGCTTCGCGCAGCTCACCACCGTGTTCAACGACGTCTTGCAGGAGTTGGTCAACTCCGGTGAGATTGCCGGATTCGTCGATTGGGAGACGTTGTCAGCAGGGCACAGCAGCGACTATTTCGCCGACGCAGCCCACCTCAGCCCGACCGGGTACACGGTCTGGATCCCGGCAGTTGTCGCCGGCCTCGGCCCGCCGCCGTGATGCTCCGCTACATCGCACTGGTGCGAAGTAGCTCCGGTGCCATTGGGCATTCGGCGGCGAGCGAACGCACATCTGGATCGGTCAGGCCGGCTGCTCCGACGATCGCTGTGATCATCGCCAGCGGCACTCGTTCAGCGGCGAGATTCCAGCCGTCGTCGGCGTCGTCGAGACGCCGCTGCATGGTCGTCCACATCGGTGTCGGTAGGCGGCGGCCCCGACCGGCCACCAACCACACGGGAATCTCGCTGCAGTAGCCGACCGCCGCGGCAGCATGCGAACCCAGCGCACAAAGTGCCCCGTCGGTGCCGTTGATACCTGATGCTCCAGCCGCCAAAGCTTCCACGATCACCACATCACTGGCGGCAACGGCAGCCGCCGTGCCGGCCGCTGGGATTTCCTCGGCGTCGACGTCGACAAGTTGAAGCCGCCGGACCAAGCTGTTGCCCTCGCCGTTCGAATCGATGACCAACGCAGTGATGTCGCCGCGCCGGATCAATGCCTCCCCAACGAGATCCGGCCAGCCAACGACACAAACCGTTGCAGCATCCGGCAGCAGTTCGACGAGTTGATTCGGCGTCGGATCTTCGTCGATGTAGTCAGCAAGGCCCCACGCCTCGCGAAATGGCTCCGCCGACGTCACCAGGTGGGCGCACAGCCACCACAGTGCGCCCGACGACGGATGACGCTCGACAATGCGGCGACAGGCAACGACCAGGCCGGCCGGATCAAGGTTCAACCCGGCGATGGCGGTTGCCGTCTCACGAACAAGCATGCGCTGATCGCCTCCCGACGATCGAGCAACATACCGGAGCCGCTCGATGGGATGCACAGCGCCGACGCTAGCGCCGCGACTCGATCACTGCTCGGGCAAGAGTAGGGAGCCAACGGCGCGCCGCGCTACCGTTGCAGCCGTGGCCAGCAACCCCTCGCTCGACGTCGTCCTGACCGCCCTCGACGGGGAGAACCGTCCGTTGGAGCAGTGGCTGACCACGTTCAACCTGGCGTGTGTCGTGCTGGATCCCTACACGAATGAGAGTTCGTGGATCCTCAAGACCGCTGGACGAATCCTGGACGGCTTCCGCGGAGCCGACGTGCGGGTCAACTTCGTCGTCACGTGCGCCGCCGACGAAGCGCGATCGTTCCTCGGGCCGTTCGCCGACGAGTTTCTCGTGTACTGCGACCCGGAACGCTCATTCGTCACGTCGCTCGGGCTGAGTGAATTGCCTGCCTTCGTGTTCGTATCGATGGACGGCCAGGTCGCTGCATCCGCCGAGGGTTGGAACGGCGCCGAGTGGGCCAAGGTCGCAGCCGCAATTGCCAAGGCCACGGTGTGGTCTCGGCCGACGATTCCGGCGCCCGGTGATCCAGCCCCGTTCGCGGGCACCCCGGCTGCCGGCTGAGCCGTCGGGTTCGCTTGCCGTCACACCCCGACATCGGAGCCGACCTCCCGGTCGCAGAGGTCATCGACGACGTCGCCGAAGCCCTTGCGGCGGCGGGTTCTGCAGTGCTTGTCGCGCCTCCGGGCGCTGGCAAAACAACGCTCGTGCCGCTTCGTCTTGTCGACCTGTCGTGGATGGACGGCCTCAAGATCGTGATGCTGGAGCCGCGGCGCCTCGCCGCGCGCGCCGCAGGTCACCGGATGGCCCATCTGCTTGGCGAAGACGTCGGCGACACAGTTGGATACCAGACCCGTGACGAGCGCAAGATCGGTCGCTACACGCGCATCGAAGTCGTCACCGAAGGCGTCCTCACTCGCCGACTCCAGCATGATCCGGAACTCCCCGGGACCGGTCTCGTCATCTTCGACGAGGTCCACGAACGCAACCTGGCGACAGACGTCGGCCTTGCGCTCGCGCTGGACTCACGCCGGAATCTGCGGCCCGACCTCAAGCTGCTGGCGATGTCGGCAACGGCCCAAGCCGAGACGTTGTCGACCCTGCTCGGTCGCGCCGGTCACCCGTGCCCAGTGGTCACGAGCGAGGGTCGGACCCATCCGATCGATGTGCGCTGGTCGCCGCCTAGCAAGGGCCAGAAATTGGATGTTGCCGTCACCGAGACGGTGTTGCTCGCGCTGCGAAATGACATCGGCGATGTCCTGGTCTTCCTGCCGGGAATCGGAGAGATCACCCGCGTCTACCAAGCGCTCGACAACCGAGTCCCGGCCAACGTGGATCTCTATCCGCTGGCCGGGGCACTCTCGCTCACTGACCAGGACCGCGCCCTTGCGCCGTCGCCCACTGGCCGACGGCGGGTGGTCCTGAGCACCGATATCGCCGAGACATCTTTGACGGTCGCCGGCGTGCGAATCGTGGTGGATGCTGGCCAGGCGCGGGTACCTCGATATGACACTCGCACGGGAATGACCCGCCTGACCACCGTCGCGACCAGTCGGGCATCCGCTGACCAACGCGCCGGACGGGCAGGACGAACCGAGCCGGGTGTTGCCTATCGGATGTGGAGCAAGTTGGAGCACTCGACCCGCCGAGCCCATCTCGAGGCCGAGATCACCCAGGTCGACCTCGCCGGCCTGGCTCTCGAACTCGCGGCGTGGGGCACGCCGGTCGAGGAGTTGGACTTCCCTGACGCCCCACCGCCGCGCACGCTCGCTCAGGGCGGCGAGTTGCTGCGGTTGCTCGGAGCGTTCGACAGCGACAACTCGATCACCACCGTCGGTCGTTCGATGCTGTCGGTCCCCGCCCACCCACGGCTGGCGCGAATGGTCGTCGACGCTGTCGGCGATCGCGACCGATCGCTGGCGTGTCTGATCGCTGCCCTGCTCGACGACCGTGACATTCTGCGCGGGCGGGCCGACGATTTGCCGGCCGACTTGTCGATGCGTGTCCGTGTAGCACTGGGAACCGAACATCACCCGCGGGCCGATCGTGGCGCAATCGACCGTCTGATCCGTAGGACGCGTGACATCGCGAGACGTGCGGGGATCACGCTTGACCTCGACCATATCGACGCCGATCGTGCCGGAGCCGTGCTGGTGCTTGCGTACCCCGATCGCCTCGCCGTTCGGCGATCCGCGCCGGGCCAGTTCCAGCTCCGCACGGGATCTGGAGCGTGGGTCGCGGAAGATGATCCACTTGCCAACGAGGCGTTCGTGGTCGCAGCCGACGTGGACGGCGACCGCAAGAACACCCGGCTTCGCCTCGCTGCTGGCATCGACGCCGAGGAGGTCGCGAACACACTTGGCGACGCTGTCGAAACTCGCCACGTTCTTGCGTGGGACAAGGATCGGGGCGACATCGTCGAACGAATCGAGCGTCGTCTCGGCAACATGAAGTTGGACAAGAGGGTCCGGCGGCCAGGTCCGGGAGATGAGACGACGGGCGCGTTGATCGAACGAATCCGAGTGACCCGGCTGGCACCATTGACCTGGACACCGAACGCGACTCAACTCCGCGAGCGGGTCCAGTTCCTCCGGAGTACCGGCGGTTCTCGACGCGCCGACGAACCCGCCTGGCCGGACTGGTCCGATTCCGGTTTGGTCAATTCGCTCGAGACCTGGCTTGCGCCATACCTGGCCGGGATGACCAGCATCGCCGAGGTCACGTCGATCAATCTGACGATGATCCTGCGCGCTGGGCTGGCCTGGCCTCTCGGCTCGTTGCTCGACGACCTGGCGCCGACCCACGTCGATCTCCCGTCAGGCCAATCGATGATGCTCGATTACAGCGGCGAGCAGCCGGCCGCGTCGGTTCGGGTTCAGGATCTGTTCGGGACGACCATCCACCCATGCGCAGCCGGTGTGCCGATTCTGTTGCATCTGATGTCGCCGGCCAACCGTCCGATCCAGATCACGTCGGACCTCGCTGGCTTCTGGACCGGCTCGTGGGCCGAGGTCCGCAAAGAAATGGCCGGTCGATACCCCAAACACAAGTGGCCCGCCGACCCCGCCACCGCCACCGCCTAACCACTTTCGCGAACGATTTTGCCTGGCCTGAGGCAACATTCGGTGCAAGAAACTGGTAGCGGTGTGCTTACTTTTGCAAGCACAACCCGGCTTGTGCCCGTGAGATGCGGTCGGGTCCAACGGGGGCCAGTACGGTTTTCGTCATGCCTGAGTTCGAGTTCAGCGAGATCCTGCCCCTCGGTCACGATGACACCGAGTACCGCCTGATCAGCACCGAAGGCGTCTCCACATTCGACACGGCGGAAGGGACCTTCCTCAAGGTGTCGCCCGAGGCAATCACGTTGCTGACCGAGACGGCGATGCGCGACATCGCCCATCTCCTGCGCCCAGCGCACCTCCAACAGTTGGCGAACATTCTCGACGACCCAGAAGCCAGCGACAACGATCGATTCGTCGCGCTCGATCTGTTGAAGAACGCCAATATCGCAGCCGGTGGTGTGCTGCCGATGTGCCAGGACACCGGTACGGCAATCGTGAAGGCCAAGAAGGGTCAGTTCGTCTTCACCGCAGGCGGCGACGACGAGCGAGCGATCGCTCGTGGCATTTTCAACACCTACCAGACCAGCAACTTGCGTTACAGCCAGATGGCGGCGCTGAACATGTACGACGAAGTCAACACCGGCAACAACCTGCCGGCGGAGATCAAGATCAGCGCGGTCGATGGCGACGCATACAAGTTCCTGTTCATGGCCAAAGGCGGTGGCAGCGCGAACAAGAGCTATTTGTTCCAAGAGACCAAGGCGCTCCTCAATCCCAAGACCCTGCTGCCGTGGATCTTCGAGAAGATGAAGACGCTCGGTACCGCTGCCTGCCCGCCGTACCACCTCGCAGTCGTCATCGGCGGGACGTCGGCAGAATTCGCCGTCGAGACCGCCAAATTGGCGAGTACTAAATACCTCGACAACCTTCCGACGCAGGGCAGTCGGCTCGGTCATGCATTCCGAGACATCGAGCTCGAGAAAGCGGTGCTCACGCTGTCTCAGCAAACGGGCATCGGCGCCCAGTTCGGCGGGAAATACTTCTGCCACGACGTGCGCATCATCCGCCTGCCCCGCCATGGCGCCAGTTGCCCGGTCGGCATGGCGGTCAGTTGCAGCGCAGACCGCCAAGCTCTCGGCAAGATCACCAGGGACGGGGTTTTCCTCGAAAAATTGGAGACCGACCCGGCCCGATTCCTGCCAGACGTCACGCATGAACACCTCGCGGCAGATCAGGCGCCGGCCGTCAACATCGACCTGACCCGGCCAATGACCGAGATCCTCGCCGAACTGAGCAAGTACCCGGTCAAGACGCGTGTCATGTTGAACGGACCAATGGTCGTCGGCCGCGACATCGCCCACGCGAAGTTGAAGGAACGACTCGATGCCGGCGATGGGCTGCCGCAGTACATGAAGGACTACTGCGTCTACTACGCCGGTCCGGCCAAGACCCCCGACGGATACGCGTCGGGTTCGTTCGGACCGACGACAGCCGGTCGAATGGACAGCTATGTGGAGGAGTTCCAGGCCAACGGCGCGAGCATGATCATGCTCGCCAAGGGCAACCGCAGTCGCCAGGTCACCCAAGCGTGCAAGGATCATGGCGGTTTTTATCTGGGCTCGATCGGCGGACCGGCGGCACGGCTGGCCCTCGATTGCATCACCAAAGTCGAGGTCCTCGAGTATCCAGAACTTGGTATGGAAGCCGTCTGGAAGATCGAGGTTCGCGACTTCCCGGCCTTCATCGTCGTCGATGACAAAGGCAACGATTTCTTCGACCTCGTCAACAAGCCCTACGTCGCCACGCCAGTCGCGATCACCTGACCGCGTCAGCCGCCGGAGAGGCAGCGCATCACGACGACGCCTCGCAGGTTGATCAGGTCTGGTGATTCCACGCCGAGAAACTGGTGCACAATCAGCCGCTCGTCTCCACGTTCGACGATGCCCTCGGCGACGCATCGAACGAGATCAGCTGGCACATCGGATTCGGCGACCAACGACTCGATCGCGTCCACGGCGCTGGGCGGATCCAGATCCGCAAACACTGTGTCCGCCCGCTCTGTGACCGTCGCTGCGTCGGGAACGAACGCGCAAGTCTCGCCGTCTGCCGGCACGATTTGGTCGATCAGGTATGCCGTCACGAGATCCGAGATGCAGCCACTGGTCAAATACGCCGTGTGCCCCGCACCATCCCAATTGATGTCGACGGCATCGCCCAGTGCATCGGCGAGTTGATCCGCGTATCGACCAGGCGTCGCAGGGTCATCCTTGGTGCCTACGACCAGGATCGGCGTCGGCGCATCGATGGCGGTGATCACGGGCAATGATTCTGCAGTGTCGGGGAACTGCTCGCACTCGTATGAGCCGGAGCCCCTGTTCTCGAAATCGGCACAGCGGATCGCGATGTTGGCGAAGTCGTAGTTCGTCTGCGATTCCATATCAGCGGGGTATCCGAATTGCAGCCAACTGTTCAACGCTGCAAGCGTCGACGCGTCACCATTGGCCGCGTCACGCAGCGCAATTCCAAGAAACGCCCAGTCGTACGCGCTGTACATCGCCGAGTAGACGATGTCGTCGACGTCTGATCGGGTGACTCGGTCGCTCCCTGCAAAGTAGGGCGCCGGCGTATCCCGAACGGTGTCGTACACATCGTCGAGAAGGTCACGACTGTCTGGCCCGGCGGCGCAGAACGATGTCTCGTCGCAGAGCGAATGGAAGACCTCGAGGGTGCCTTCGAAGTCTTGCTCTGCATAGAAGTCGTAGCCACCCCCGCCGTCCACATTCGACAGCCCAGCGTCGGGGTCGATCGCTCCGTCGAGGACCATTGCCCTGATCCTGTCCGGGAATAGGTTTGCGAACACCGCACCAAGGGCGGTGCCGTAGCTGTAACCAAGGAACGTCAATCGCTCGTCCCCGACGGCCTTGCGGACCATCTCCATGTCGCGGGCGACATTGGGCGTGCCGAGATACGCCAGCAGTTCACCGTTCAGTTCGACGCAGGCTTGGTAGGACTCGACGGCCGCGTCGAAGTCTGGCGGACATTGCACGGCTGTCGACTCCCCGACTCCACGCGGATCGAAGCCGACCACATCGAACCGGTCGAGCACATCAGATGGAAAGCTCGACGCCTCGGCGAAGGCAATCAATATTCCGGATCCGCCTGGGCCGCCTGGATTCAGAACCAGCGATCCAATCCTGCGGGCCGGGTCCGCAGCAGGCAATCGAGTCAGGGCAATGGTGACTTTCTGGCCGGCCAGATCGGCATAATTCAACGGCACGACGATTTGCCCGCATTGCCATGGCGCGGGTTGCGTTGCACATGTGGTCCACGCGACCGGATCGATCGCCGGCAGACCATCGTCCACGGACGGCGCAAGGTCGGGCTGCGACGTCGGAGCTGGTGTGTCAGCTTCGGTCGTCGGCGTCGCCTGATTCGTCGACGACGCAGGGCCCATCTGATCGGAGCGACTGATCTCGACACCGGCCGACGCACACCCCGAC
>JANOQU010000412.1:0-25955 GCA_031422355.1 Actinomycetes bacterium | reverse complement strand
GACCCGCCATCCCGGCGACATTCTGGGAGGCCATCGTCACGATGAATAACGGCACTCCGAGTCCGATCAACGTGCCCGTGTCGAAGATCGGCATGTTCATCGTGAAATTCGGCAATGCGGCGACGAAGTCACCGGCGGAGTCCGGCTGTCCGATCGCGATCGCAAGGATCGCGGCGACCAACGCACCCGGCACCGCCCAGCGTTTGGCGAACCACATCAACAGCACCCAGACGATGAGCACCGGCGCGGTCAGCCAGGGCTCCTGAATCATCGACCGCGCCGGTGACAGGCAGACGGGAAAAAGGACCCCGGCCAGCAGCGCGCTCGCCAACGGACCCGGGATTGCCGCGATCCAGCCGGCCAGCCGCCGCCACAGACCGGCGATCACTGTCAGCGCGCCAGCGAGCACGAATGCCCCGAGTGCAGCCCGGTAGCCGCCATCAACGTCGCCCGCCGAAACCATCAGCGCAGCGCCTGGTGTGGACCATGCAATGCTGATCGGCAACTTGGTACACCAACTCGCAAGTAGCCCCACCAGCCCCATCGAGATCGACAGCACCAAGAGGCCCGACGATGCCTGACGATCGCTCGCTCCGACCGCGACCAGGCCGGCGAGGACAATGGTGAACGAGCTCGCGAATCCCACCAGCCCAGCGATGACCCCAGCGATCACGGGTTGCGAGCGGTGCACGGACCCGGTCATTCGCGGAGATCGTAGCGAGGGCAGCGCTGCACAACGAAGGCAACAGGGTCGCGACGAAGGGTCGCTCCGTCGCGGTTGCCGAGTCGCGGCCGCTCTCGAGGCGTAGCGTAACGATCGTCCACGGTGCGGATCTCCCACGATTCGCCGAACTGCTGAGGGAGTCGCGTGACTGAATTCAACGACGAGCACGTTGCGTTCCGCGAAGTGGTCCGCGACTTCGCCCGTCGCGAGTTCGCGCCGAAGGTCGACGAATGGGAAGCCGCCTGCGAACTGCCCCTTCCGGCAGTCGCTGCGATGGCCGAACTCGGCCTTTTCGGCATCGTCTTCGATCCGGAGTGGGGAGGAAGCGGCGGCGACTTCACGTCGTTGTGTCTGGCGATCGAAGAAATCGGGGCGGTCAGCCAATCACTCGGTATCACGCTCTCGGCGGCAGTCGGGCTGGGCGCCAATCCAATCCACTCGTTCGGCTCGCCGGAACAACAGGAGTGCTGGCTGCCAGACCTCGTTGCCGGCCGAACCCTCGGCGCTTTCGGCTTGACCGAGCCCGACGCCGGCAGCGACGCCGGTGGCACACGAACAAAGGCCGTTCGCGACGGTGACGAGTGGGTCATCGACGGTTCGAAGGCGTTCATCACGAATTCGGGGACACCGATCACGTCATTGATCACGGTGACAGCTCGGACCAACGAGGAAGGGACCGAAGGAATCAGCGCATTCCTGGTCCCGGCCGGGACACCGGGTCTGATCGTCGAGCCCGCGTACCGCAAACTTGGTTGGCACGCCAGCGACACTCACGGGCTGACATTGCAGGACTGCCGGGTGCCCATCGGCAACATGCTCGGTGCTCCGGGAAGCGGCCTGAGGAACTTCCTGGCGATCCTTGATGACGGCCGGATCGCGATCTCCGCCCTCGCCGTCGGTCTTGCCCAGGCATGCCTGGATCACGCCGTTGCCTACGCCAAACAACGCCAGGCGTTCGGCGGACCGATCGGGCGATTCCAGGGTCTCGCATTCCAGTTGGCCGACGTCGCCGTTGCACTCGAGAACAGTCGGCACCTGACCTACACTGCCGCCCGCCTCAAGGACCAGGGGCAGCCGTTCAAGCAGGCAGCGGCGATGGCCAAGCTCTACTCCACGGAGACTGCGATCGATGCGACCCGAGTCGCGACCCAGGTGTTCGGTGGTGCCGGATTCATCGAGGAGTCACCCGTCGCGCGCTTCTACCGCGACGCCAAGATCCTCGAGATCGGCGAAGGCACGAGCGAGATCCAGCGGCTGATCATCGCCCGCGGACTCGGTCTTCCCGTCGGCTGAACCGCCGGGCCGCACGTTTCAGGGAACGTCGACGACCGCAAACACAGTGTCTGAGTTGCCGCCGAAGTCGGTGACGGTCAGTTCGACGTAGATCGGCGTGCCGCTGTCCAAGGCGACGACGTCGTACACGAGGTTCGGTAGATCGGCGAACAGTCCGACGTCGCTCGTCGGCAGCCACTCCGCCGTGCCATCGGCTGCGATGCTGAGCACCTCTGGAACGATGATGCCGGTCGGGTCAGCAGTCAGCTCACCGTAGGTTCCAAGTTCTTCGTTGTAGACGTAGTACGTCTCGTTGATGATGTCTCCACTCGCAGTGTCGATTGTCAAAGTCAGCAGGACGTCCTGGTAGGTCTCGCCACCGACATCGTCGGGTGAGTAGTACGCCATCGGCACATCGATCGTGGCGATGCCGCTCTCCTCGTCGAGCGTCAGCGACAGGTATGCGTACGCAGTGTCCACACCATCGGTGATTGTCAGCGCTGTGAGGTCGAAGATGCCGATCGCCGTACCCGATCCGTCATCGGAGATCGTCGCCGGTTCTTCACCGATGAACGTGATCGAACCGTCGTCCTCGATCGTTCCATAGCTGATCACTGCTTCGGACAAGTTGTCCTGCGCTGCAATGTCGAACGTTCCGACGATGTTCAGGCCGTCCTCGTCGAAGAACGTCTCGGCTTGGTCGTCGGCATTCTCGAACTGGGGTTGGGCCTCCGGAGCGATCGCATCTCCGGCGTCGTAGAAGCTGGCGAGAAACTCTGACCAGCCGCCATTGGTCGACACGCCCGCGTACTCACCGGACAGCAACTCCTGATACGGCGGGAAGTAGATCGAGATGCCGGTTGCCCCGCGAGTGGCAGCACCAACGACGGAGTCGAGAACGGCATCGTTGATCGCCCGAACGAGGGTGTCAGCAGCGTCGGAGACATCGAGGGCTTCGACGCCGATCGTCGACGCGAGGATGCCGAGGTCTGTCATCTGGGTATCTTCGGCCGGGTCCGGGCTCTTTCCGAATCCGAGTGTCGAGACCCGCGCCTGGCCGATGATCGGGGCCACCTGCGCGGCTCGCTCTGCGAGCTGTGTTGTGAACGCGCTGAGCGCATCGTCCACGGCACCCATTTGATTGAGATCGATCATCGAGAGCGTGATCTCGGAGTTCGTGCCCTCGGCCTTGGCCTGTGCGGCGAACCCGTCGATCAGCGCAGAACCCAGCATGTCGGCGGTTGCGGCCGGGTCTTGGAGCACGCTCAACGAGGTGTAGTCCCAGCCATGACCGGGTTCGAGTTCCTGGGAGGCAAGCATTCGATCGGCCAACGGTGCCATGGACGTTGCGACTTCGTAGGACGCCATCAGACAGGCATCGAAACCGAGGAGATCCAATTTGGCGACTCCAGCAGCTTCCAGTCCTGCTGCGATGCCACCGGAAAGTTCGGCGAGGCTGAGCGAATCTGATTCGGACGACTCGTCGCCTCCGAGGCCGGGCCAGGAGGCGCCGTGGTCGGAGATGATCAGTGCATAGTGCTCGGCCGGGTTCTCACTGATACCACGGGCGATGAACTCGGCGAGCACGTCGGGATCGCCGGTGTTGACATCGCCGAGGTCTTCCTCCACGGTCATCGAGCCCTGCTCGATCCGCAACAACTTGCCGCCCTGCCAGTCGGGAATGTTGAGCAGCGGTTCAGCGCTGTAGTCGGCTGCGCGGTCCACCAGGGCGACGATGTTCAGGGCTTCGCTGGAGCCCACGCCCGCCATCTCGCCCAAGTCGGTGAGAAGGTATGGCTCGAGATCGGTGTCGGCGATCGAATAGACAAGCACGGTCCATCCCCCGCCGTCTGCTGGACCAACTCCAGTGTCCAAAGGTGCTGTGGTGTCGCTTGCCTCAGTGGAGATCGGCGCATCGGTCGCAACGACGGTCTCGCTCGACACTGGCGAAGCCGTAGCCGGGATCGTTGTCTCGGTGGCTTCTGGGCCAGCGGTCGACGCCGATGCTGGCGTCGAATCCGATGTCTTGGAGCCGTCCGAACCGCCACACGCAGCCATCGTCAATGAAACGACAGCGGCCCAGGCAGCCGTGCGGCCGATTGATCGTCGTCCAGAAGTCATGGTGCGTCCCGTCTTCGATTGGCGACCTGACGTCGCACAGACGCGCAGCGTACAAGTCATTGCACTATGCATGCCGACATACCGGCTGAGCTGGTCAGGTCCGCTGAGTGCCGACCTTCAACTCGCGGAACGGAACTGCCGTGTCGACCGATGGCTCGCGTGGCAGACCGAGCACCCGTTCTCCGATGATGTTGCGTTGGATCTCGTCAGTGCCACCGGCGATTCCACTCTGGAACGAGTTCAACACATGCTTGTTCAGGAACGACGCACCGCTGTCGGAGGGGTCCCACGCAACCGAACCCGGCCCCGCGATTTCGAGCGCGATCGTGCGGTAGAACCAGGCAATGTTGGAGCCCATCAACTTGCCCAGCGAGCCGCCAGGCCCTGGCGTCTTGCCGGCCTTGGTCTCGGCGCGCGTCCGCATTGCAACCATCGACTTGGTGGACTCCATGCAGTACAGCCGGATCAACTGATCCCGGACGATCGGATCATCGATCGCGCCGCTGGCCTTCGCAATCTTTACGAGCATGTCGAAGCTTGGTTGGCTGACCTTGCCGGCGCTGCCGGAGCCGATCGCGACACGCTCGTACATCAGCATGCTGGTGGCCAGTCGCCATCCAGTGTTCATCTCGCCGATCAACCAGTCCTTCGGGATTCGCACGTCGTTGAAGAACACCTCGTTGAAGTGGCTACCGCCGTCGATCTGATGGATCGGTCGAATTTCGACTCCGGCGGCGCGCATGTCGACGATGAACATCGATATGCCGCGGTGCTTGACTTGGTCCGGATCGGTACGAACGACGACCAGCCCATAGTCGGACTTGTGCGCAAGCGTTGTCCACACCTTCTGGCCGTTGATGATCCACTCGTCGCCGTCGAGTTCAGCCTTGGACTGCAAGCTCGCCACATCAGAGCCGGCACCAGGCTCGGAGAACATCTGGCACCACAACGTGCGACCCGAGATCATGTCGGGCATGAACTCACGTCGCTGAGCATCGGATCCGTACTCGGCGATCATCGGCAGACACATCCCGTGGCTGATGATGAACTCACCGTCTTGGGGCGCGTACGCCGCCTTCTCTTCGCGCCAGACCCGGTCGTGGGCCGACGTCAGGCCAGCGCCCCCAAACTCGGTGGGATAGGTGATTCCGGCCAGACCTGCCGTCACGGAGAGCGCGAGAAATTCCTTGTTCCAGTCCAGGTTCGTCGCTGCGGCCGGCCGGGCGTTCGCAGCGAGAAACGCCTGGCACTTCTCCCGGAACGAAGCAAGGTCATCGGCGGTGACCCCGTCGGTTGAATTGGCCGTGCTCTCCAGGATGTCGGTCATCGTCGCTCTCTTTTCCTTCGTTCGCGTCGTCTCGGCGGCGGCGGGTGAGTCCGCGTCCATTGCCATATTGTATGTTGCCATATAGTATGGCAATCAGTCAGCACATCGCAAGTGGGAACGCTGCGGGATCGGCCAGGGGGACGGATTGAAAGACGCCGAGACAACCCACGAACTCGACGCTCCACCATGGCGTCGGGTGGAGACGACGCTGATGAGCACCGCCCGCGCAATGCGTGAGGCCTACGACATCCGATTCGCGCCGCTCGGACTCAACCTCACCCAAGCCAGCCTGATCGCCTACCTCGCAGAGTTCGGACCGATTACCCAGACCAAGTGCGCAGATCACCTTCGCCTCGGCCGGGCCAACATCGGGGCAATCATCGATCGACTCCAGGAACGAGATCTCGTCGAGCGTCGTGCCGACGCAGTCGACCGGCGGGTTTGGCGGGTGGCGTTGTCGGCGCAGGGCGTCGCGCTCGCAGATCAGATCACTGCAATCGACGAAGTGCTCCGGGGCGAACTACGCGCTGGGATCACCCGCAACGAACGCCAAGCCCTTGCGTCGTTGATGACTCGCCTCCAACAGAATCTGTTGCAAGCCATCGCCACCAGCCATTCGCAGCCAGTCCAGTAACAGTCTCATCCAGCCAGCAAACGGAGAAACCATGACAGAAGCAGTGATCGTCGACGCCGTCCGCACCCCCGGCGGCAAGCGCAATGGCAAGCTCAAGGACTGGCACCCTGCCGCCCTTGCGGCCCATGTGTTGAAGGCCATCGAAACCCGCAACAATCTCGATCCGGCAATGGTCGATGACGTGATCATGGGCTGCGTGATGCAAGTGGGTCAGCAGTCGTTGAACATCGGCCGCAACGCCGTGCTCGCCGCAGGCTGGCCGGAATCCGTTCCGGCAACGACCGTCGACCGCCAATGTGGCAGCAGCCAACAGGCAATGCACTTCGCTGCGCAGGGCGTCATCGCAGGCGCTTACGACATCGTCGTTGCTGCCGGCGTCGAAGTCATGACGACAACGCCGATGGGCGCGTCGGTCGTACGCGGCGAGATGGGCCTGCCATGGCCGAAGGAACTGACCGAGCGGTACGCCGCAACTGGCCTTCCGCCACAAGGAATCGGCGCCGACATGATCGCCGACGAGTACGGCATCACCCGTGAAGACCTTGACGCATTCGGTGCCCAGAGCCAGCAGCGCGCAGAGATCGCCGCGGCGGAGGGCCGCTTCGACAACGAGATCGTGCCGGTTCCGATCGACCTCGGCAACGGTCCGGAGTTCCTCAGCGCGGATGAGGGCATTCGCCCGGGCACGACCGCAGAGGGACTCGCCAAACTGAAGCCCGCCTTCAAAGATGACGGCAAGATCACTGCCGGCAACTCGTCGCAGATCTCCGATGGGGCGTCGGCCGTGCTGATCATGAGCGCCGAGAAGGCTGCGTCGCTCGGTCTCAAGGCCCGCGCCCGATTCCATTCGTTCGCCGTGGTCGGGACTGACCCTGTGACGATGTTGAAGGGACCCATTCCTGCGACCAAGAAGATCCTCGAGAAGTCCGGTCTGACGATCGACCAGATCGACGCATTTGAAGTCAACGAGGCGTTTGCGTCGGTCGTGCTCGCATGGGCAAAAGAGACCGGAGCGGACATGAGCAAAGTCAACGTCAACTGCGGGGCGATCGCACTTGGACATCCGCTCGGCGGCAGCGGCACCAAACTGATGGCGACACTGCTCAACGAGTTGGAGCGCACCGGCGGCCGCTACGGCATGCAGGTGATGTGCGAAGGCGGCGGACTCGCCAACGCAACCATCATCGAACGCCTCGACTGACCAGGCATCGACGAGGGTGTCGAGGGTTTCGTGAACGGCTAGTCCGAGCAGCAAACCCTCCACAGCCCCCTGTGGAGGGTTTCGTGACCGGGCAGTCCGAGCAGCAAACCCTCCACAGCTCCCCCGCTGCGGGCGCGTCCTTGGAGGTGGGCCACTTGCGGTTCGTCGTGATGGGCCGGGCCGATCGACAACGCGAGTGAAGTGCTCGGGTTTAGTGCCCCATCACGAACGGGTACGAGAAAGGGCCCGGCAATCCTGCTGCGCCACATTTCAAGGAGCACGACATGAAGAAGACTCTTGTCATCACGGCGCTCACAGCCGCACTCACGTTCATCCCTGCGTCAGGCGCTTTGGCCACGACACCGCCCGAGGATCCCAACGACGTCGAGGCGATCGACAACCCAATCGACGACAACGACGAGGCTGGCTTCGACGACTGGGGCCTGTTGGGCCTGATCGGCCTGTTCGGTCTGGCGGGGTTGAGAAGGCGTGAACCCGTCCATCTCGTCGAGACGGACCGCGATCGCATCGTCACCCGCTGACGCTGCATCGCCCTCTCGACGCGCGGTCATGGCTCTCTGTCGGGTTCCCGCCCGGTAGGGAGCCATGTTGCGCGTGGGGCCCGAGAGTTCGAGGTTCAACTCGTCCGTCATCTGGGTACTGCCGCGCATGACTTTCGAAAATCTGCCCGCTGGAATACCTACCGATCAGCCGTCTGACAACACGACCATCATCGAAGTGATCGATGGATACAAGGCTGCCGGATTCGTTACCGACTTCTGGGCTGAAGAGGGTGACGCCGTGCGCTGCGGGAGCTGCCAGTCAGTTCTCCCTGCTGCCAGCATGGCGATGCAAAGCCTGCGGCGACTCGAAGGCGCGTCCGATCCGGCCGACATGGCGATGGTGGTCGCAACCTCGTGTCCAGGCTGCGGCGTAGAGGGGACGATGGTGCTGACCTACGGGCCCGCGGCCTCAGAGGTCGATACTGGTGTGTTCTCCGCACTGCTGGATCGCCGCGCCGACGGTGTTCTCCCGCCGGACTCACCGCCCAATGAATCGCCAGGTGCGTAACGTCTGTCTGCCAAGAACCGACTTCACTTCGATCTTCGTCCGGACAACCAGCAAGCCAAAGTTCAACGACTGGAGGGTCTCGGGGCTCGACGAATCGACATCCGACAGCCCGACACAACACCGACGAACGCGCCCGCGCTGGAATCACCCCTTGACACAAAGAGGCTTCGTTCGGCGCTTCATCAGTCGGCCTGGAAATCGATCGACTCGATGATCGATGCGGTCTCGGCGATGACGTCGTCGAAGCGCTCCTCGGGCGCCACGACCGTGATCGCCAGGGTCTTCACCGACATGCCCTCGGGGAGATCGACGAGGTAAAGACGTAGGCGCCACTCTGGTTCCCAAAGCGCGTGGATCCAGCGGCTGATCTCGATCATGCCGACTCCGCAAGCCTTGCCGCCGGGGGCGAGGGTGACGTCGATCGACACGGCCTCGAGGCCGCCGACGCTCGCGGCCACGGGCGCTGTTGTCTCGAAGTTGGGATCGGCGATGACCTTTTGCACGATCGTGGCCGCATCGGCCGGCGCTGAGAGCAGCGGGGACCCGCCGTTCTCTTTGCACCAAGCGTCGTAGGCGACTGGGTCGGTGAACTCGATGCGGTCTTCGTCCCCGATCTCGCCCCGAAAGAACTCCCAGAACCACACGTCCGGGGCCATGTCGTGATTGGTGCCACCGCCCGACCAGGTCTCCCATGTGCTCGGCGCCGAAACGCTGACATCACCGTCCGAGGAGGTGTAGGAAAGGGCGACCGGCTGGCCGTTCTCTGTCGTCGAATTGGCATCCGTCCACAACCCGCCGTTCGGACTCGGATCCCACCTCATCTGCTGCTCGACCACGGTCGCGTCGCCGTCGGCGAACAGCCGGGCAGAGAAGGTCATGTGGCCGTAGGGCCACTGCGGCCCGTAGACGCGTTGCATCTCGTACCGTTCGTACGGGGAACCGGAGCTGGTGGCGTAGAGGAGCGGAACGTCGATGTCGTCGTTGACCTGTACGTGCCCCTCAGCGCCTGAGCCCGCGATGCGTGCCGCGAGGAACGCGTCCAGGTGTTCCGTGGCCTGTGCCGCGACAATCGCCGGGTCGGCTTGCGAGAACGGCGCCGTCAGCGCCCACCTGTTCACGACCCAGATTCCGTCATGTCCTTTGCGGTCGAGCTGGCGGAGTTCGAGGCTCACCGATTCGTAGCGGAGGTCGTCGAGCGTCGGCGCACACGAATCGCCGGGCTGCTCTGAGCCAGGCTGGGGTGGGTAAAGCGGGTTCGTCCGCCCCGGAGCACACCGGAGGTAACGCTGGTCGGTCAGAGCGCCATCGACCCAACCGTCTGTACCGCCGATCGATGCGTTGAAGTCCCCGCCTTCCAAGCCGTTGAACAGGTACGCCTCCCAGTCCAACACCTCACTGATGAAACGGTCGACGATCTCGAGTTCGTCGACGTCCCACGGATCCTCCTCCGTCAGTTGCGCGCCGACCTGCCACGTGTAATCGGGGTCGCCGGCGTCGGCGAGCTCCTGGGCGGCACTCACCTCCTCGAGCGTCGACTGCGGCCACATCCCACCAGACCTCGGCGATGATGTTCCTGGCCCGTCCAGATCGACGGTCGAGCCCTCACGGACCCATAAGACCCCGAGACTGTCGCCCAGCTCGTCGGCGACCGGGTCGCGGTTGAAGGTGAGGTTGGCAATCTCCTCCTGGGGAGGTGGCCCGAAAGGGGGGACCGTTCCGTCGTCACACGTCAACACTGGCTGGGCGATGACCAGCCGGACGTCGGTCTCGAGTAGCCCGGTGCCGGTTATGGTGGCCGCCGCCCCTGCACACGCAGCACTTGCGACGGGGTCGCGCACGACCACCTCGTAGTCGTCCGTGCCAGAGCGAACGATCTCCATGATCTGAGACGAACCATCGGTATCGGTCGAGACCCAGGAACCGGCGAACGGCTCGGGCGGTGGAAGCGGCGCAACGGTGACGATCGGGAGTGACGACGGTGTCGTTGGCGGATTGGTCGCAGCTGGTTCAACACCGCCGTCGCGCCGCTGGGCCACTGCCACCAAACCCGCGACGATGAGCGCTGTACAGGCTGCTGCGACCAACCAACGCTGTCCCGAACGACGCGATCGTGGATCGGAAACGACCGAACTGTGCCAGTCGTGCCCGTTCACCCGGTCCTCGCTGCCGGACAGAGGCCTCGGATGTGCCACGGCGGGCTGGTCGGGATTCGTCAGATGGGCTCGCTGGGCGTCCGCATGGAACGCATCGGTGAGGCGGCGTTCGAGTTCGGTGGTCATCGGGGGAGTTCCTTGCTCAATCGGGCGAGCGCCCGTGCCGACATGGATCTGACAGTTGCCGGTCTGACGCCGACGATCTCGGCGATCGCCTCCTCCGGCAGGTCGGCCCAGAAGCGCAGCACCAGTACCACCTTTTGCTTGTAGGGCAGTACAGCGACGGCATCGAGCAGCTCGGACGGCTTGTCGATCGAGGACACCTCGGCCGTGACTCCCATCCGCCGCAACCCGGCGTCTGCGCGCCCCGTGGAACGCGCACGATCTCGACACCCGTTCACGATCGCCGTTCGCAGGTAGGCGGTGCGATGCTCGATCGTTGCCAGGCGAGGACGTACTCGCATGAACGCGTCCTGCACGACGTCCTCAGCTGCGTGGTGATCATGCGTGAGCAACCACGCGAGCCGCACTGCGCCCGGGTACGCGTCCCGGTAGAACCTCGCGAAGTCGTCCTGCATCCCAACGGGAATCGTGTCAGTGATTCGGGCGCGGCGTGTGATCACACCTCTGAGACGCCCCGGCCGGCCGTTCCGTTGCATCCCATCCAAAAGATCTTGGCAGACACCGCTCGATGACCGCAGGCCTCGACAATCAACCCGGCCTCTTCAGAGTCGGGACCGGGGAGCGTTGGTCACCGCGCTCAGGTCGGGTTGACGATCACGTTCAGTGTCCGGGTGGAGAGCGCCACAAGATCCGAGGCGAGCCGCAGCGCCAAGAACTCGACGTCTTCCTCGGCCGCATCGGACCGCACCACGAAGGTGTACGTGGCTCGAGTCGACCCGCGGCGGAAGGTGAGCGTCGCGTCATCGGCCGTCACGTCCGCGTCCGTCACCGTGCTGCCGGCGAGGTCGGGCTGTACCGCGACGGACACCGCACGCGGCGCGGGCTGGTCCAACTGCAGGACGATCGACACACGCTGCCGACCCTTTCTCGGCTCGGCCACCGACACATCCTCGACCGTGATCCGCGGGCCTGTCCATGGTTCGACCTTCACCACAAACGGCACCTCGGTGGTCTGCCCGAAAGGATCGCTGACCGAGACGGTTCCGACCAACACCTCGTCACCGGCGAGTGGGGCATGGAATCGACAGACCAACGAGGTTCCGTCGGGATCGCAGCCGAATGCCTCCACGGCCAGGTCCACCCGTACCGCTCCGGCCTCGATGGAGTCGCCGTCTGGGTCGCTGTACGAGAGCGGGATCTCGAACGGGAAGCCCTCGACGACGGTGAAGACTTGGTCTGGCGACGGCGACGAGACCACCGGTGCGCGGTTGGTACTGACGACGTCCACCAACCAGGTGCCGGTGCTCTCATTGACGCCATCGGTGAAGGTCACCGTGATCGTCTCCTGGAAGGAGCGTCCGACCGCCGTCGGGAACCGGCAGACGACCGGCACCAACTCGGCGTCGCACGAGTAGTCCGAGTCGGTGAAGACCCCCAGTTGTACCTCGAACAGGTTGTCGATCCCGAGTTCGCCGAGGCGATCATCGAAGGCGGAGAAGGTGATCTCGAAGCTGTCCCCGGCGTCGACCGTAATCGAGCCGCTGGCGACGACTGGCGGGAGATTGATCCTCACCGCGATCCTCACGATGAGGGTGTAATTCTCGCCGCCGTCGGACACCGTTGCGAAGACCCGACCTGAGCCGGTGAAGGTAGCGGAGGGGGTGAACGTGCACGTCGCGGGGAGTTCACCGGCGCAGACCGCCGTCCCGCCGTTCGAGGTGATCGTGATGTCGTCCAGCGTCAGAACATTGCCGTCGGGATCGACGACGTCGAGGGAGAACGAGACAGGCTCGCCGTCAGCGCTGGTCAACGGTGGGACCGGGGTGAACACCGGTGGCTGGTTGACGGTTCCCTCGCCGACGAAGATCGTCCACGAGCCGGTGCCGATCGAGGTGCCGTCGAATGCGACGACATCGACCGTTGCCTCGCCCTGGAACCCGGACGTCGGTGTGAACCGGCAGGTCTCCCGGTCGGTGGTCGAGTCGCAGTTGTCCACGACTCCGCCGGAGACGATGAAGGTGATCTCGTCACCGATGACGAGCACCCGCTCGTCGGTGACATCAACCGTGAATTCGATCGGTATGTCGACTGGGGTGATCAACGAACCGCCTGTCACACTTGGTGCCGCACCGTCACGACCCAGCACCCCGTCGACCCACCCGCGTTGCGCGGCGAGATCGACCCACAGGTTCGCCGCGCCACATTCCGCCGCGACAGACGCGGACATCACGCCCACGAGCCGCCCTGCGACGAACGCCGGCCCGCCACTGTCTCCGCTGCAGCCGGCGGCGCCGCCGGACGTGGTGAACATGCCTGCGATGTCAGTGCCCACCTCGGCCACGATCGCGGCGCCGATGTGGGACACCGTCGGCGCCGTGTCGTCATCGAGCAGGCCCCATCCGGCGAGGGTCACGGTGTCGCCAACCACCGCTGCCTGCCCGGCCGACGCCAGGACGGCGACGGGCTCCGATGATGCCGTGGCGAGACGGAGCAGGGCGAGATCGGCCGATGACGTCGGCGTCGCCGCCTCGAAGCCCGGGTGGACGACGGCCTCGGCGACGGTCCGCGACCCGAGCGGGGTGACAATCGTGACTACGCCCGCACCCAGGCAGTGCGCAGCCGTCAGCGCCCAGTTGGGCCGCACAAGTGAGGCCGAGCATCTCGGCACGCCCTCCACATCGAGCCGGGCGAGCCCCGGGGTGCTGCCGGGCTCACCACCCCCGATCGCTTCCACCGGCGTCGTCCAACATAACGTCGAAACCAGAACGCCTGCCGTCATCTGCCACGCCCACCTACGGCGTCCCACGTTCCCCGTCCCGCTGCGTGCCATTCCATTTCCCTTCCACCCGCACCGCCGCCTTGGCGCGACAGCCCTGCGACGACGGTACACCGTCGACTCACAAACCGCAGCCCGACACGTGATCGGCTGGCTGGCTGAGCTCTTACTCTGGATCAGTCTCGCTCTGAAGGCGAGACGGGCGTGCCGTCGTCGTGCGCGCCTGGACATGAAGGGTCACGACGCCGGCAACGACAAGCCCCGCCATATTGACGCCGAGTTGCGCGGCGGCACCCCCAACGTCATCCCATGATCCAAAGGCCGCGGCTGCACCAATGTTGCCGATCGCCGGAATCGTCGTCACGGAGACGAGCACACCGATGAGCGCGCCGCTGCGTCCTTGGGTGAGTGAGAGCATGCCCACGACTCCGGCGAGTACCGCGACCACGGCGGCGAGCGCATCTGGGCGGGCGATGAACGCCGTGAGCTGCCGATCCGCGATGTCGTAGCCGTCCGGAGCGATCGAGGTGAGACGGAACAGAAGCGTCGCGCCTAGCGCGGTGAGCGCAGCAACGAAGACACCCGCAACGAGCGTTCGTGCCGCGACCAAGGCGTGACGGTGACGCCGACGAACGAGCGCCACGCAGAGCGCGGCGAGCGGCCCGTAGTCCGGGCCGACGACCATGGCTCCGATGACGAGTATCGGCGAGTCGAGCAGGATTCCGATCGCCGCGATCGTCGCGGCGATCGACATGAAGACAAGGAACGACGCCGTCAGGGTGGCCTCGTCGCGGGCGCGAGCCTCAAGTTGCTCCCACACGAGCGCGTCACCGCCCTCACCGGGCGAACTTGCTTCCGCCACCGCGGCTGCGTCGGAGGCAACCATTTCGACCGCCTCGACCACGATTGCACCTCTGCGGTGGACGCCATGGTCCTGGAGACGCTCGATGACCTCATTGGCCGATTCGCGCGCGACGTCACAGGACACGACCTCCCCGTCGGGCCGCGTGGCCGAGCCAGCACCGCGAACGAGATGGACCACACCGGGCGTCGCAGCCAACTGCTCAATGACAACGTCGATCAAATCAGCAGGCACGATCAGGCGCAGGTGCAACACACCCGCCATCCTCGCGGACAAACTGCTCGGAAATCTGCCTCGGCCATCGCATGACCTCAGAAGCTGGAGGGCTTACTAGCGGTGGAGGCTTTGGCGGACTGTCGTACTCCTGCAACGTCTGATCGCCTCGTCTGATCTGTCAGGCTGCAAGCATCACGACGTTCGTGCTCATGCATGGCGCCTGGGTGGAACCAGCAGGCGAGCGCGAAGATGTCCGGACCCAATGGGCCCGGACATCAACAAATCAATCAGACACCGTGAACCACGTGGCATTGCTGCCACGAATCACGGCAGGAATTAGATGAGGCGGACCTTCTGGGCCTCTTCACCCTTGCGTCCCGGTGCTACTTCGAACTCGACTGCGTCGCCTTCGTTGAGCGACTTGTAGCCATTACCCTCGATATTCGAGAAGTGAACGAACACGTCGTCGCCACCCTCACGAGAGATGAAGCCAAAGCCTTTTTCGGCATTGAAGAACTTTACTGTACCTGTGGTCATTGCTTTTCCTTACAACTAAATGAGTCACCTTCGGTGCTCGTCGATGACCCTATCGGCACCCGTGCGACTTCGCCACGTTCAGCTGTTGATCGTCGAACCGAACCGTCGAAGGCGCAAGCTGTTCGTCACGACGAAGACACTGGAGAGTGCCATCGCCAAACCGGCGAGCATTGGATTGAGAAGTCCGGCTGCGGCCAGCGGAAGAGCGGCGACGTTGTAAGCAAAGGCCCAGAACAGGTTGCCCTTGATGATCGCGAGCGTGCGACGCGCCAGGCGGATTGCGTCGACCGCAGCACGAAGGTCGCCACGAACCAGCGTGAGGTCGCTCGCCGCAATTGCTGCGTCGGTGCCAGTTCCCATGGCCAGGCCAAGGTCGGCCTGCGCCAATGCCGCGGCGTCATTGACCCCGTCGCCGATCATCGCGACGACCTGGCCCTCGGCCTGGAGCCGTCTGATCACGTCGACTTTGTCGGTCGGCAGGACCTCGGCGATGACATCGTCGATACCGACGGACGCCGCAATAGCCCGCGCTGCGCGCTCGTTGTCGCCCGTCAACAACACCGGCCGCAACCCCAGCGAGCGCAACCCTGCGATCGCCTCAGCCGAGGTGGACTTGATTGTGTCGGCAACGACCAACATCGCCCGGGCCTGACCGTCCCAACCAACGAAGACCGGCGTCCGACCTTGGGCCTCCGCCAAGTCGCGAGCGGTGCGAAGCGAATCGTCGAGAGGAATCGACCAGTCGGCGAGGAACCGCTCCCGGCCGACGACAACTGCATGCCCATCGACGCCACCCTGCACTCCGAGTCCTGCAATGTTGGCAAAGGACTCAACGGCCGACAGTTCGACGCCACGGTCACGGGCCCCAGCAGCGATCGCTCTCGCAATCGGGTGCTCGGAGGCATCCTCCAGCGATCCCGCGAGTCGCAGCACCTGGGCGGCGGTGATTCCGTCAGCAGCGGCGTCGACACCGATCACCACGTCGACCAACGACATCACACCTGTGGTCACCGTGCCGGTCTTGTCGAGGACGACGGTGTCAACTTTGCGGGTCGACTCCAGCACTTCGGGTCCTTTGATCACGATTCCGAGTTGGGCCCCACGCCCGGTTCCAACCATCAACGCAGTCGGCGTCGCCAGTCCGAGCGCACACGGGCAGGCAATGATCAGAACGGCCACTGCAGCGGTGAAAGCCGTCGACGCACCGTTGGTCGACGCAGCATTCAGCCAAAAGCCAAGCGTTGCGACGGCGAGTGCAATCACGATCGGGACGAAGATCGCTGACACTCGGTCGGCCAATCGCTGAATCTGCGCTTTACCCGTTTGCGCTTGTTCGACGAGTCGGGCGATTTGTGACAGCGCCGTGTCGGCCCCGACACGAGTTGCTCGAACCACGAGTCGGCCACCGACGTTGACCGTTGCGCCAGTCACCGAGTCTCCGACCGTGACATCCACCGGAACGGCTTCTCCAGTCAGCAACGACGCGTCGATTGCCGACGCACCCTGGTCCACGACTCCGTCGGTTGCGACCTTCTCGCCAGGCCTCACGACGAAGAGGTCACCGACGACGAGTTGCTCGATCGGGACAAGCGTCTCGATGCCGTCTCGAAGGACTCCGACGTCTTTCGCTCCGAGGTGGAGCAGCGCGTCGATTGCCTCACCGGATCGCCTTTTCGCACGGGCCTCGAAGTACCGGCCGGCAAGAATGAAGACGGTCACCCCGGCCGCAACTTCGAGGTAGATCTGGCTGGATCCCATGCCACGCTCTGGCGCAATCGAGAAACCATGGCGAAGGCCAAGTTCGCCGGCGGTGCCAAAGAACAGCGCATAGAGCGACCATCCGAACGCTGCCAACGTGCCGACCGAGATGAGCGTGTCCATCGTCGCCGCGCCATGGCGCAGATTCGTCCATGCGGCCCGATGGAACGGCAGCGCTCCCCAGGTCACCACAGGCGCTGCAAGCGTCAGCGACAGCCATTGCCACGCGTCGAACTGCAATGCCGGCACCATCGCCATGGCGACGACGGGCAGCGACAGGACGGCCGATACGGTCAGGCGGGCACGAAGGGCCGCCGCAGCGTCTGCCTTCGGAGTGATGGCCTGGTCGCCGTCGGTCGATGTCCGGACCGGCTCGGGCGCCACGACCGAGTAGCCAGTTGCCTCGATCTGTGAGATCAACTCTGCTGTGGTGACCGGGTCGGCGAAGGTGATCTTGGCCTTCTCCGTCGCATAGTTCACCGTCGCTGTCACACCGTCCATCCGGTTCAGTTTCTTCTCGATCCGGGCGGCGCACGATGCGCAGGTCATCCCACCGATGTCGAACGAGGTCGTCGTGGTTGTCGTGATGGTGTCCATCAGTCAGTGCTCCTCGTGTTCGTCATCGCTCGAGTGTGTGGGCAGGTCCATCGCTTCGACTGGCGACGAGACGTCGATGGTGAACGCAGCCGTTCGAACCTCACCATCCACCGAGAAGTCGAAGAAGAGCCGATACGTACCAGTGGTCGGGAAATTGCTCGTGAACACCACGGAAGAACCCGGTTCGCCGTCGCCTTGGTGTTCATCCGGATGGACATGGAGAAAGGCCAGGTCGGCTGCACGGATCGCGATCAGGTGACCGTTTGCGCCGAGGTAGGGATCTGGTGTCACCACGTTTCCAGCAGCAGTCACGGAGAAGCCAATCTCCACCTCGCCAGTTGTCGGGCGACCGGCAAGCGTGACTTCGTAGCCGTCGACCTGTTGGGTCAGTTGCGGAGCCGGCAGCGCAACGGCTGCGGTCTCGCCGGCGACTGCGAGGTCGGCCGCCAAGGTGATGTTGGACGAGCCAGTGGGGTGGATGTCGGTGTAAACGCGATACGAACCCGGTGCGAAGGGTGCGAGGTCGATCGACCACCGACCCGTCTCATCCCGATCGGGGTGCACGTGGCGGTAATCGACCAAGTTGCGAGAGATCAAGATCAGATGCATCTCCCGTTCGTGCAATTCGTCGAACGCCGCCACCGGTCGTTCGTCGGGGCCGATGATCTGTAGGCCGAGCGTGGTTGGTTCGTCAGCGGGGAGTGTCGACGATTCCAGTTCGAGCCGGAAGCCATTCTCTGCAACGGACAGGCCGCGCGTTCCGGCGACTGTCGGGTTCGATTGTTGGCCATCGTTTGCCGAGTGAGCGCCCCCGGCGGTATCGATCGGCCCGACCGCAGCGCCTGTGACGAGCGCGGCGGCGAATGTGACACCGAGAACGGCGCCGAACGCGCCCAGTTTCGCAATTGTGTTCATCCGAACGCGCTCACGATGCGACCTCGTAGCCAGCTTCGTCGACGGCGTCGGCGAACGCAGCTGGATCGATCGGGCCGTCAGACACAACGGTGACCAGCCCGCTCGCAAGGTCGATGTCGACCCCCTCGACGCGATCCAACCCAGCCACTTCCTTGGTCACGGCTGCGACACAATGGCCGCACGTCATTCCGTTGACGGTGAAGGTTGTGGTGGTTGTGCTCATGGCGGACTCCTTCGGTTAAACCGGGAAGTTGGTACCCCCGGCGGGTATATGTCACTCTACATACCCACTGGGGGTATTTTCCACCTAGAATCTCAGTCATGACAAACGACACGCCGAGCAGCGACTCGACTCCGGTCGTCCACGGCTACACCATGGACAAGGACAACTACCTCAAGCGACTCCGCCGGGTCGAGGGTCAGGTTCGAGGTCTGCAGCGAATGATCGACGAAGACGTCTACTGCATCGACATCCTCACCCAAGTCAGCGCAGTCACCAAGGCCCTGCAGAGTGTGGCCGTTGGCCTTCTCGATCAACACGTACGCCACTGTGTCGGCAACGCCGCCACGAACGACCCGGCCCACGCCGACCGAATGGTGACCGAGGCGACCAGGGCGATCGAGCGCTTGATCAAGTCCTGAGAACCAGGCGTGCCGAACGACACGCTCAATCAAGGCGTCTTCGCGGTGCGCACACGCGCACACTTCACCCATGAGAAATCGTTCACAAGGTCATCCCGCCCTCGTCGGGCTGGATCTCGACGCTGCCGACGTGGCGGCGCTGGACGGAGTCAGCACCGTCGTCGATGTACCAGAGGGCACTGTTCTGCTGCGTCAGGGCACCACCGGCGGCCAACTGATCTGGATCCTGTCGGGATCCGCTGATGTCATCCGATCCGGAACATCCGTCGCCACCGTCGGTCCGTCGAGCGTCGTTGGCGAAATGACGATGGTCGGCGACCGCACGAAGTGCTCCGCCGACGTGGTCGCGAAAACGCCCATGCGCCTCGCGGTGCTCTCTCAAGCTGAGTGGCGCGTGGCCAGCAGCCGGTCACCGCAGCTGGCTGCGAAGTTGGCCCAAATCGCCTTCGATCGAGAACTCGCCCTCATTGCGTGAAATGAGCCGACTCGTTCAGTCGAGCTGAGGCAGGATCAGAAACTTTTGGCCTGTCGCCTGACGGGCGTAGCAGGCCGCCGTGGCACCAAACGCGCCCTTGGTACCGAGTTGTGCCAAGGGGTGGCACGGCGCGGCACCAAGGGCGTGTTTCGTGCCATCGATTACCCCGCTCGGATCAGATGACGATGAGGTCCGCGTGCCCGTCGTCCATCCCGGTCGCGATATGCAGCTTGGATCCGGGACGAAGACGGATCAGGTCGAGGACCAGTTCGGCCACCTGATCCACTCGGAAGTGGGCAAGCAAGGCCTGTTGGTCCGCAGACCCGAACCGGGCCGGGTCAATCAGGAACGACCTCGCCAAGCGCAATGCCACCTTTTGGCGGTCCGTGAGGTCGCTGTTCTCGAAGCCCTCGATTTTTGCGACCATCGATTCATCCAACCCGCGCTCGACCGCACCCCGAACTCGGGTGTTGCTGCAGTACTGGCAATTCGACTGACGGCCGCTATAGATCCGAACCATTTCACGGGTGACGATGTCGACCTTGGAACCGCTGAAAGCCAGCGACATGAAGTCGACGACTGCAGCACCAAGTGCCGGCGCGGCAGCACTCAGCGCGGCCATCGCATCGGTCTCTTCGATTCGGGGGCTCATCGAACAGCACTTTCGAGGCCGAGCACGAGATCTGCACGCGCCATCGTTTCGAACAGGCCGCACGCATAAGCCAGCACGACGAACGCGTCGCGACCGATCACCTCGATCGCTTGTTCCGCACGCTCGTCGGTCACCCCCGTCGCATCGATCAATATCTGCTCGGCCAGATCCAGACAGACTCGCTCGTGTGGCGTGAACGATGGTGCCGACGGCCACTGATGCAGCGTTGCGACGTTGCGAGGATTGAGCCCGGCGATCTCGTCGTTCGGAGTCACCGCAATTCCCAGCAATGAGCGAATCCGAAGCCGACACAGTTCGAGCACGGCTGGATCGATGGCCCGCTGCAGCCATAACTCCCGCTCGATCCTTGCCAAGCCGTCGGCGTAATCGCGACGATGTCCGAGCACGTCGACCAACGACTCCTCGCCGGTCGAACCAAGCCAGGACGGCACCGAACTTCTCGAAGGTGACATCTCTGTCAAGTTAGCTGGTGAGCCGGCAGGAACGACCGGTTCAACGAAGCCGTGGGACTTCGTCTTCGCGGCCCAAGGTGAACTTTCGCTGAACTCGGAATGAACTCGACGTGTCGAATAGGGTCGCCTCCATACGGCCCGTTGGTCGTGACACCCGGGGGGCTGTGCTGTGAGCGAAATGCGGAGGTCGATCATCGCGCTCGCTCTCGCCGTCGCGACGGTCGCGAGTTGCTCGGACGACGGCGATCGACCATCGGCTACCCAGGCACCGACCCCGAGTGCGGCCGTCAGCGTCGCTGACTCGGGTGGTACCGACTCTGCCGTCGCAACTGTTGAAACGCAGTCGGCACCCGTCACCCTCGAGAGCGCAGTGACGACGGCAACTGCCGAGCCGATATCAGAAGAGCCCCGTTACCTTTCAGGAGATTCGGACTATCTGTTCGATCAGGACGTACTGCATACGTTCGAGATCGAGGTCGAAGAGGACGCCTTGGCCGAACTCGACCAAGACCCAGCAGCGGAAGATTATGTCGAGGGCAGCCTGACCTTCGAGGGCGAGACCGTTGAACCGATCGGCGTCCGCTACAAGGGTTCGATCGGATCATTCCTCGGATGTACGGACGGTCCAAACCCGTTCGATCCAAGCGGCGCCAGGGTTTGTACCAAGTTGTCGATCAAGCTCAAGATCAATTGGGAAGATTCCAATTCTGAGTTCTACGGAGTCCGCAAGGTGCTCTTGCACTCGCAGAACCTGGATCCGACGCTCATGCACGAACGGCTCGGCTATTGGCTGTTTCGAGAGATGGGCGTGCCCGCGCCACGCGCGACCCACGCCCGAGTGGTGATCAACGGTGAGTACGTTGGAATCTTCGGCTTGACAGAAGAGATCGATGGCCGGTTCACCCGCGAGAACTTCGACGACGGCTCGGGGAATCTCTATAAAGAGGTCTGGCCGTTTGACGCCAACGGCAACCCCCAGAGCGACGCGTACCTCATTGCCGGTCTCGAGACCAACGAGGACGACAACCCGACAGCGGCCATCATGACCGGGTTCGCCAACGAACTCGCTGGTGCTTCACCGGAGAACGCGCTCGAGGTAGTCGCCCGGTGGGTCGACGTCGACACCCTGCTCCGAACGTTGGTGGTCGACCGGGCGATTCAGAACAACGACGGCCCGTTGCACTGGTATTGCTTCGGCCCTTGCGCGCCGCACAACTACTTCTGGTACGAAGAGCCGACGTTGCAGCAGGTGACCTTGATCCCCTGGGACCTCGACAACGCATTCGACAGCCTCGTCGGCGGCCGGACCGGGGCAGTGACCGCCATCGCCGATCAGTTGGGCGACACCACCAACGACTGCCAACCGTTCCCCTTTGGAGGACTCAACCTGATGCAACGATCCGCCGCCTGCGACCCTCTGATCGGATCCGTCTCAACCTTGAACGCGGACTACGACCGAATCCGTGACGAACTACTGGCCGGGCCGCTGTCGGAGGAACGACTCGCCGAGCAACTCGCGACGTGGACTGCCCAAATCGAAGCATCGGTGGCGGAGTCTGCGCGAGAGCACGACGACGCCCCGTCGGTCTCCGAGTGGAAGGCCGCGATCGATCAATTGGAGATCGCGTTGAACGCAACACGAACCGGCACCGGCCGATGAACGCGATCGGAGTCTGACATGTCCGACTGGATCCGCCTGGTGATCGACGGGATCGCTGTGATCGTCCTGGCGTTCGCGATCTACTTTCCCCGCTACCGGCGTCGCGACATGGTCCTCGCAATCGTCAGCATCAACATCGGCGTCCTTGCTGTTGCGCTCGTGCTGTCCCGAACCGAAGTGTCGGCAGGGCTTGGACTCGGGCTGTTCGGGGTGCTGTCGATCATCCGGCTTCGTTCGCAGGAACTCGATCAAGAAGAGGTGGCGTACTACTTCTCGGCAATCGCGATCGGTTTGCTCGGCGGCGTCAAGATCCAGCCAGCATGGGTCGCACCAGCATTGATGGGTGCAATCGTCGCCGTCCTGTTCGTCGTCGACCATCCACGCCTGTACGCGTCGTGCCGAGGCCAAGTCGTCACACTGGATGCTGCCGTCACGGACGAAGCCGAACTGACCGCGCGACTCGAAGCCCTTTTCAATGCCCGAGTCGTGAAGCTCAAGGTCAAGCGAGTCGATCTGGTCAACGACACGACCGTCGTCGATGTTCGGTATCGCTTGAACGGCCCGCTGTCGGGTTCACCGTGATCTCCGGCTCGCTCGCGCTCATTTCACTGAGTGAGCTGAACGAGCGCGCCGAACTCTTGACGCGAGTGGACCGCAAGTACATCCTCGGCGACGCAATGCTGGATCGTCTCCTCACCGTTGGTTGCCGCAACTACGCCATGCTCGACATCGAGGGCAGAAGTGAATTCGGTTATCAGTCGGTCTACTTCGATACGCATGACCTTCGGCTCTATCGCGATGCAGCCACTCGTCGTCGGCGCCGATTCAAGGTGCGGACCCGGGTCTACGAGGACTCCGGTGTCGCCGTACTGGAGGTCAAGGCCAAAGACGGCCATAGCCGAACCGTGAAACACAGACTTGATTATCTCAGCAACGACCGACGCCGGCTGACCGAGCACGGCCTTGATTTCATCGACGAAGTGACCGGGTCGACCGACATTTCGGCGAAGCTGGCCCCCGTGCTCACCACCAACTATCGACGCTCGACACTCGTGGATCTCACGGCTGAAACCAGGATCACGATCGATCGCGGTTTGGTGTGCACAGATGCCGACGGGCACGCGGTCGGTCTCGACAGCGTGATCATCGAGACGAAGTCCGACCGATCCGCCGGCACGCTCGACCGATGGTTGTGGCAACAAGGCGTTCGGCCCGTCAGCATCAGCAAGTACTGCACCTCAATGGCGGTGATGCGGCCTGAACTTCCGTCCAACAAATGGCATCGCACGATCGACCGACACTTCCGCTGAATCGCTTCGTGCGCAAGCCCGATTGAGTTTGGGCGAAGACAGTTCACTTCAGATATCGAACACTGCCATCCACCCAACGAAGCTTCCATCGGGCTGGTCGGCGAAGAGGAGAACCACCAGAGTCCCCGCGCTGGCGAACAGGCGCTGCGCCCGAGTCGTGAATTCACGAGTCGCCAGATCAATGCCAGCTGGAGAGATCCGCCTCAGCTTTCCGGCGTCGATATCCCACAGTGCCGAACCGTCGGAGGAGTGACCCGTGCCGGTCGACTCAGGATTCACGCTCAGATCGACGACGCTGGCGAGCGGTGAGTCGCTGACAATCGGCTCGCCACTGACCGGATCGATCCGGGTCGCAGCCCGATCGTCACCGACCCCGATCAGCCAGAGTTCGTCATCAAAGACAACCGGCTGGGCGGAGCCTTCGTCGAGCGCCACGACCGAACTGCCGTCAGCCGCGAACAGCAACGGACCCTGTGGGTCGTCCTGACCCGTCGTCAGCCAGTCGACCGCAACACCGCCAGCCACCGACTGAGGTCGCCCGAACGCCGTTCCGGAACGAGGCAAGCCCTGTGGCACGTCGGCGTCCGCAAGTCCCGGGAGCGAGAACGCTTGGGCTCCACCGAAATCCGTGATTCCCGGCAGCAGCACGAGCAGATCGCCGAGCACGACCGGTTCGACGGCTGCCCGTGCATCGAAGACAACCTCAGACCCTTGCCAGAGTCCAGCCGGATCGAAGACGTGTGCCTCGCCGCGTTGGACGGCAACCACCCACTTCGAACCGACATCCCAAGTCACCGAACCACCCGCATCGCCAAAGTCCCCAGTCAGTCGGCGACACTCGACAGTGCTGCCATCTGCGGCCATCGAGAGCACTGCGCCTGGCTTGTCGTCGGCGATTTCCTCGTCGGCTGCGATCAGCGCGACGCCGCTGGACATCATCGCTGCGGAACCGTCCACGCCGTACCGGACTGCGTCACTCCCCGACTCGATGGCGACCGAACCGAACCAATCTTGGGCGTCGATGGCGATGAATCGCTGGCCGATCGTGACGGTGGAAATCCCCGCGTCGACCGGGAAGCGCATCGCGTACCGCAGCGTTGCGCCAACAGATGTGACGGTCGCGATGTCGCTTTCCACCTCACCGGTCGGCGTGTCGAGCACCGGGGCAAACTCGCCGGCATCGCTGGCAAACGAGCTCTCACAAGACTTTCCGTCATCTCTATCGAGCACGACGATGGTGACGACAGCCGCAGCGAAGAGACATGCGACCGAAACCACAAGCACAAACGGGCGACCGTGACGTGAGCGCAATTTCGTCCTCCTGTCGAAGCCGGACACCCCATGTCTAGCCGACCCGGAAACGGTGCATTTGCAGCCGCTGTTCGAGCATTCGGAAAGTCGCCGTACGATCCTTTCCATGCATGGCGCGTCGTGTTGCTTGTTCCAGTCGCTGGGCAGCCCAACGTGACCGAACCCGCCCCGCCTACGGCAGCGGACGACTTTCCGCTTCCACCACCGAGCGGACCGCCACCGATGTCGCGAGTCGTGCGCGAGTTCCTGACAGTTCGTGAAGCGATTCGCCTTCCGGCCGCCGCCCTGTCACTGCGCCGCTGTCCGCGTGGCGACGGCCGCCCCGTGTTGTTGGTGCCAGGCCTCGGCGCGACGAATTCGTCGCTGTTGCCGCTGCGGCTCTATCTGCGCCAACTCGGCCACGACGCTCAGGCAGTTCATCTTGGGCGGATCAACGATGATGTGGCGGAGCAATACGAACGGATTCGGCTTCAGGCTGAGCAGATCACCGACAGGGCGGGACAGCCCGTCGTACTGATCGGTTGGAGTATCGGAGGCGTTCTTGCTCGAGAAGCAGCGCGGGACTCTCCGGCCAACGTTGCCAGGGTGATCACGTTTGGCACACCCGCCGTCGGCGGTCCTGCGTTCTCGATCGTCGCCCGCCGATATGACGACGCGACGCTCCGCTCAATCCGAGATCAGGTCGACGAACGAAACCAGATCCCATTGACGGTGCCGATTACTGCGATCTGGAGCCGCAACGACGGTGTCGTGGACCCTGCGGCCTGCTTCGATCGCCTGTCCCCGGATGTCGAACACATCGAAGTCCGCAGCACTCACCTCGGCATGGGGGTCGACCCGACGGTGTGGCGGATCATCGCCAAGCGCCTGGCTCCGAACTCATCAAAACGCTGAAAGAACTGCTCGCACCCCTCGTGTTACCGACTTCGGCGGAACCAACTCGGGTCGATGAACGTCGTACAACCATGCGCCCCTCCTCCGCCATCGTCGCCCTCATCTGTGCACTTGCGATCAGCTCGTGCGGCAGTGCGTCGCAACGCACGGCGAACTCCGAAACACCCACGACCAAAACGCCCGCGACTGTCGCTCCCACGAGCGATACCGGGTTCGGTCAATCAGAGGCCGATCGGGCCAAGCTGCTGAGC
>JANOQU010000411.1:0-4543 GCA_031422355.1 Actinomycetes bacterium | reverse complement strand
CCAGATGAAATTGATGCTGACTGTTCCCGATTCGCGCAATGAACGGTGTTCACGATCGACGAAAGCGGCGACCGCGTCGGGCGATCGCTCGCGCAACATTTGCACCACCAACTTGACTGCGGTGACATAGGGCGCATCGAGCGCTGTCTGCGCCAGCACCGAGTCAAGCAGTTCGTCCTTGGACGGGAACCAATACAGCAATGTCTGCTTGGCGACACCAACGACGCTGGCGATGTCATCGAGCGACGTCGCCGCGAACCCGCGGCTGCCGAACAGATCGACACTGGCCTCCAGGATCAACATCCGTGTATTCGGTCGCCGTGACACACACTCTGTCTACCATCTGGTAGACAGTGTGACGTGAAATTGGGGTGCAACACATGATCGCCGAACAACTCGACGGGAAGCGGATCGCAATCACCGGATCCACTGGATTCGTCGGCACCGCTCTCGTCGAACGGTTGCTCCGTGGAGCACCCGGATGCGAACTCGTTCTCCTCATTCGTGGTGGCAAGCGCGGTGCACCCGAGCGGGCGCGCCGGGAAATCTTCAAGAACGATTGCTTCGATCGACTCCGTTCCGAGCATTCGGTCGGGCCGGCTGGCACCGTCGAGACCTTCGACGAGATGATCGCACGCCGGATTCAGACCATCAACGGCGACGTCAGCACAGACGGCCTCGGCCTGAACGAAGCAGACCGACTGCTTCTCGCGAGTTGCGACACGGTGATCCACTCTGCTGCCGCAGTCGCATTCGACTCACCGCTCGACACCGCTGTCGAGATCAATCTCCTCGGTCCGAGTCGAATCGCCGAGACGTTGCAGGCGCTCGGGGTGGCCCCGCACCTCGTCGCCGTCAGCACCTGTTACGTCGCCGGCAACCGACGCGGCAATGCACCGGAGGAACTCGTCAGCGAAGGACCGTTCGATCTCGGACTCAGCTGGCGAAAGGAAGTCGCATCGGCGCGGCGGCTGCGCAGCGATGCCGAAGCTGCGAGTCGGCTGCCGGACAAACTTCGCGAATTCCGCTCGGAGGCGGTCAAGGAACTGGGCGCAGCCGGAGCCCCCGCGTTGGCCGCCAAGACCGAGCACATCCGCGAACGTTGGGTCACCGACGAACTCGTCGAAGCCGGTCGAGCCCGAGCCGCCAGCGTTGGATGGCCTGATGCGTATGCGTTCACCAAGGCGCTGGGCGAGCAGGCCCTGATGGAGTCCAAGGGCAATATTCCGGTCAACATCGTCCGCCCGTCGATCATCGAGTCGGCACTCGCCGAACCACGTCCCGGCTGGATCAGAGGCTTCCGGATGGCCGAACCAGTGATCCTCAGCTACGCCCGCGGGTTGTTGAGCCAATTCCCCGGCGTCCCCGAAGGGACCGTCGACGTGATTCCGGTCGACATCGTCGTGTCGGCGATCATCGTCGTCGCTGCGATCGGACCATCAGCGCCCCGGATCACCCAGGTGGCCAGCGGAGGCGTCAACCCGCTCAAGTATCAGGCAATGGTGGACTACATCCGCGGTTGGTTCACCGAGCATCCGCTGTATGACGCCGAGGGCCAACCAATCGAGGTACCCGAGTGGAAGTTCCCCGCACGCGGCAAGGTTCAACAGCAACTCAAACGAGCCAAATTGTTGGCGACCAAAGCAGAGCAAACCCTGCAGATGCTGCCGTTGCGAGGTGCCCAGGCTTCCTGGGCCGCCAAGCTCGAAGAACGCAAGACCGACATTGACCGGGCCTACGAATACGTGCAGTTGTACGGGTTGTATACCGAGTGCGAGGCGCTCTACCAAGTCGACAACCTGCTCGGGATGTGGGACGGACTGTCAGCTGCCGACCAATCAGCATTCAACTTCGATCCGCGGTCCGTCGATTGGCAGACCTACATCACCACGATTCACCTGCCGTCGATCGTCACTCACTCACGAGCAAAGTCCAAGCCGGGCAAGAACCGCAACGAACGAACCGACCGGCTCCGGCGCAGCATCTTGTCGCCGGATCGCCACCTTGCGGCCTTCGACCTCGAGAACACACTCATCAGCAGCAACGTCGTCGAGAGCTTTTCGTGGTTGGCAACGCGCCGGCTGAATGCGCCCGAACGAATTCGATATGTTCTGCGCACGCTGGCCCAGGCGCCCAGTTTGTCGGCGATGGACCGCAAGGACCGCGGCGACTTCCTCCGATTCTTCTATCGGCGCTACGAGGACGCGCCGGTCGATCAGATCGCAGAAGATAGTAAAGAGCTGCTGACCCAACTGATCGTGACGAAGAGCTTTCCGGCAGGGATTCGCCGTGTCCGCGAACACAGAGCGCTTGGCCACCGAACGATCCTGATCACGGGCGCGATGGACTTTGCAGTCGCCGGTCTGAAGCCGTTGTTCGACGAGATTGTCGCGGCTGAGATGACGGTTCGCCCAGACGGGACCTATAGCGGCGAACTGGCCAAAGTGCCGCCCACCGGTGAGACCAGGGCGCAGGTGTTGTCGGATTACTGCAAAGCAGAGGGCCTACTGCTGGAGGAATCGATTGCGTACGCCGACAGCACGAGTGATCTGCCGATGCTCGAGTGCGTCGGGTTCCCTGTCGCCGTCAACCCAGAGACCCGGCTTGCTGCGATCGCCCGGAAGCGGGGCTGGCTGGTCGAAGATTGGTCGAAGGCGCCCGGCGGACCTCGTCCGCTGTTGCCGCTCGGCACGATGTTGAGCGAGCGAGAGCGCAAGCGCACGTTCAACGGCCGCCAGCTCACCAAGGGTCGCGGCTGATGAAGGCACTGCAGGTCTCGCGCAAGGTCGCCCGGCTCGGACTGGCGCGGATGGCATCGGCCGTCAGCCCATCGGCGGCGGCCAAGGTTGGCCCCATCAAACTCGTGTCGCTCGATCCCCCCGAATCGCTCGGCGATGGATGGCACACGGTCAAAACTCGCCTCAGTGGTATTTGTGGCAGTGACCTTTCCACGATCGAGGGCCACGCCTCGACGTACTTCGACGATCTCGTCAGCTTTCCATTCACGCCGGGTCACGAAGTGGTCGGTGAACTTGCCGACGGAACACGCGTCGTGATCGAACCAGTGCTCGGCCATGCGGCGCGTGGCTTTCCGCTGCCATTCGAGGGCGCAGCGCCTGGCGACGGCGACGACTACGCCCATCTGGCGACCGGTTCGCTCGAACCCGGGATCCAGACCGGCTTCTGCCACTCCACCGGCGGTGGTTGGAGCACGTTCTTCCAGGCCCATTCCTCTCAGATCCACCGGGTTCCCGACGAACTCACCGATGAATCGGCGGTGATGATCGAGCCGGCCGCCGGCGGAATCCACACTGCACTGATGTGTTGGCCATCAGTCGCAACAGTCGATCGTCCGGTCATTGCCGTGCTCGGCGCGGGCACGATGGGATTGTGCGCGATCGCAGGCGTGCGGCGCCAGATTCCGAATGCGCACATCATCGTCGGCGCTCGTTATCCCCATCAGCAGGCGTTCGCGAAGTCGTTCGGTGCCGACGAGGTCGTGGCGCCGACGGAAATTGCGCGTGCCGTGCGACGCACGGTGGGCTGTCATGTAATCGGCGACTACCTCAGCGGAGGTGCTCATGTCACCATCGACGCTGTCGGCAACAGTGGATCGATCGAGTCGTGTCTCCAGATCACAAAGCCGCGTGGAACCGTCATTCTGATGGGCATGCCGGCCGAGGTCACCGTTGACCTCACCGGATTGTGGCACCGCGAGACCACCATCTCCGGCTCGTACACCTACGGCACCGAGACACTGCCCGACGGCACCACAGCGCGCACGTTCGATCTCGCCATTGCAATGGCGGCCGAACTCGATCTTGGCCGACTCGTATCGGCCACCTACCCGCTCGACGAATATGAAGATGCCATCGCCCACGCAGCGTCCGCCGGACGCCGCGGTGCAGTCAAGGTCGCGTTCGACCTCCGTACCGCTCACAAGGAGCTCAACTGATGCCCCGTCCCGGATTCGTCCTCGAAGTGGACCGCAACACGCCACCCATCCTGTTCTGGCGTGGCGAGAACTTCAGCCTCGAGAAGCTGCCCGCTGGCCGGAGCCGAGTCATTTATGCGCCTGAACCACTCGAGGCACTGAAGGATATCGACGGCAGCATTGTCGATGCTCTCCTCCATCCGATCGACCACGACCCCCTGCCGGAATTGTTGTTCGCCGGCATGAAGCTGACGATTGCGTTCGACGACATCAGCTTGCCGCTACCGCCCATGACCAGGCCCGACATCCGCCAGCGGGTGATCGAGGCCGTCCTTGACATGGCTGCCGATGCCGGCGTCGACGACGTGCACATCATCGCTGCACTAGCGCTGCACCGGCGGATGACTGAGGCCGAGCTTCGTCATGCCGTCGGCGACAGGGTGTACGACGCATTTGCGCCGAGAGGTTTCCTGTATCAGCACGACGCGGAGGATCCGGATGCGCTGGAATACCTCGGCCAGACCCCGCACGGCGAGGACGTCGAGATCAACAAGCGTGCGGCGAACAGCGACCTGCTGGTGTACGTCAACATCAACTTGGTCGCGATGG
>JANOQU010000410.1:0-2244 GCA_031422355.1 Actinomycetes bacterium | reverse complement strand
CGTGGGTGGCCTCGCTGCCGATTGTTGCGTCCGCACTCAAAACCATTCGTGCTCGGTCGTCGAGATCGGCGATCTCGGCCGAGATCAAATCGGTGAGCACGATCGGAATGGTCTCGCCCGACAGGTGCGCAGCGACGAGTTGACTCGTGAAAAACGGATTGCCGCGACCGCGCGCGGCCACCTGGTCGACGAGTTCGGTCGGCGCAGGTCCGCCGAGCAGCGCGGCGACGCGCTGAGCGATCTCGTCGCGGCCCAGCCCTTCCAAATGGATTCGGTGCGCGGCAGGCAGCCGGCTGAGCTCAGCCATTCGGCCCCGCTGATTCGAGTGGATCGCGACCTCGTTCGCCCGGTAGGTGCCGACCAGCACCACCTGCTCGTCGATCAGATTACGGGCGAGGTACTCGAACAGGTCCCACGTCACCGTGTCGGCCCAGTGCAGGTCTTCGAACCCGACCATTACTGGGGCGTCAGCAGCCAGCAGTGTGACCAGTTCGAGCACGGCGACGAACAACCCGCCGTGGGGTGAGCCGTGAATCTCGGGCACCGCGGCACCAGGGGCAAACCACTGGTGCAGCGCTGTCAGCGCCGGCGCCTCGGTCAGCTGTTCCGGTTTCGTCCGTCGCACCTGGCGCAGCAGATCGGCGAGCGGTGCGAGCGGGATGGTGTCGCCGCCGATGTGCGTGGACCGCCCGAGGTACAAGCCGACTCCGGCCCGAACGGCGCTCTCACTCACGATCGTCGTCTTGCCGATGCCCGCGTCACCGCTCACCAAGACAACCGACGGCAGCCCCTTGCGCGCATCCATGATGGCGCGGTCGAACGTGGCCAGCTCAGCGAGCCGACCAACGAAGTCCGGTGTGGGCAGGCGGTCGTGGACGATGTTGCTCAGTATCGCGTGATCCAGCTCCCACCCCGACCAGTGGTCACCTCATCCAGGCCATGCACCGGCCTCATGGATCTGAGGGGGTGTGGCCGATGCGCGCCGACACCCCTTAGGTCGATCGTGACGTCCATGAACACCACCAACGTGATTGCACTTGACCACAGCAAGACCGACACCCGCCTGCCCGCCGCGCGTCGCCTCGGCGTCGCCCTCCTCGCGACGCTGGTCGTCAGCGCAGCGTCGTGTGGCGGCGACACCGGGAGCTCCGCGGCAGGCACCACAAACCCGCTGGCCTCCACGCCGGACACCACCAACTCACCGACCACGACGACGCCACCCTCCACGACGACGCCCACGAGCACGCCAACACGACCGACAGCGACCTTCGATGAGCTCATCGGCGCTGACGGTCACCGAGTGCACGTCCGTTGCGTCGGCCGGGGAGACACAACGGTGCTGCTGATCGCCGGCTTCGGCGGCGACACCACGAACTGGGTCGCGGTCGAGCCCGCCATCGCCACCAAGGCCCGAGTGTGCTCCTACGATCGGCGTGGCACCGGAACGAGTGATCCGGCCACCTCCACCGCGACGTTCACAACTGAGGCGACGGCACTTCACACACTGCTGAGCACGATCGGCGAAGCCGGACCGTACGTTGTCGTCGGCCACTCCTTCGGCGGTGCCGAGGCGGTCGCGTTTGCCTCACTTTTCGCCGACCAGGTCACAGGCATCGTCCTGATCGACGCATCCCCCACCACCTGGCCGGCCGCCTCTTGCTCGGTCGCCAATGACGGCTCCGACATGGCCGCGATGATGCGAGCCAACTGCACCGGGGCCTTCCTGCCCACCGGCAACAGCGAGCGCCTCGATGTGTCCGCCGCCTTCGCCGAGGTAGCCGAGATCAGTTCGCTCGGCTCGCTACCGATGGCCGTCATCACTGCGACCAGTCGTGACTTGGCCGACGTGACCGCACCCGAAGTGGCACGCCTCAACGAAGCCTGGAACCAGGGCCAGCAGGACTGGATTGCGCTGTCAAACGCTGCCCACCTGGTGACCGTCGACGACACCGGCCACCACATCGAAATCGACCAACCCGAAGTCGTCATCGACGAGATCACCCGGCTGCTCCCGTAACCCAAAACCTAAACCACCAACCAACCAACCAACCAACACCAACACACCGCACACAAGGAGTCATCATGCACGGCCGTCCTATCACTCAGTCCCTCGGCGACACCCACGCCAGCAATCCCAACCGTTTGCGCATTCTCGTCGTGCTCATTCTCGCCCTGCTCGTCACCTCGATCGACCAAACCATCATCAACGTCGCCTTGCCCAGCCTGTTCAGCGACCTCGGCGCA
>JANOQU010000409.1:0-2399 GCA_031422355.1 Actinomycetes bacterium | reverse complement strand
CGCGACTGGAAAAAGAGCTCGGCGTCACGTTGGTGGACCGTCAGCGCGGTGGGCTGACCGACGAAGGCGGGCTGGTCGTGGAGCGAGCTCGGCGGATCCTGCGAGAGATGGACGACATCAGCGCCGACATGGCCAGCCGCGGCGATTCCGTGAGTGGCGACTCCCGGCTTGGCGTGATCGGAACGACAGCGCGCTGGCTGATGCCGCAACTGCTCCCGGCGATCAGTCACGATCACCCAATGGTGCACGTCACCGTGTTCGAGGGCAGCACGACCACGCTCATTCCGCGGCTGATGGCCGGCTACCTCGACGGCTGCATCGTGCATCTCCCCGTTGACGACCCCGAGTTGGTCGTCGAGCCGCTCTTCGCCGAGGACCTGATCGTTGTTGTCCACAATCGGCATCCGTGGGCCAAGGAAGAAGAGTTGTCGCTCCAGCGCGTCGCCAGCGAACCGTTGCTCATTCCGCCGAAGGGCACGGCGATGCGTCGAATTCTTGACAAGGCTGCTGCCTCAGTCGGCACATCGCTTCGCGCCCAGAGCGAGATTGACGGCGTCAGGCTGCTCACGTCGTTGGCGATGGAGGGATACGGCGCAGCGATCGTTCCGTCAACGGCCGTTCCGCGCTGGCTCAAGGGTGACTTCACGCGGATCAATGTTCCTGAACTCCCCCGACGAGTCGTTGGTTGGGTGCAGCGTCGCCGACCTGCTCCGGGTGCACCGACGCGCGCGCTGCTCAGAACCATGCGCGAAGTGCTCGACAGCCGGGGCACTCTGCAGCACGGTGTTCACGTCGGAGCGGACGCGTTTCCGCTGGGCAAGCAGGGCTGAGCGACCCCCGTCGCAGACGCCGGCGTCGAGCGACTCCCGTGGCACGAACCACGCCCTTGTTCCCGCATTGTGCCAAAGGGTGACACAGCCCGGCACCGAGGGCGCGAAACGTCCCAAAATCGCGTTGATCAGGCTTGACATCGGAAGAGGTGCGTGACGAGGTCGTCGGTCACTGATCGAGCCAACGGACTACAGTCACCCGCATGCCCGCGCTCGGACTCACCAATCCGATGTCAATTCGGGCGAGAGTTCCGGGCGCGGCTCGAGTGGATCTTCGCGATCTCGGAAACCGGACCGTCATCTGGCTTGATGTGAACGCCTCGCTCCGTAAGGGCGCGCTGTCATCTGATGCATCGTCGATGATCGAAGCCGCTGCGGATACCGCCCGCACCAAAGGTTTTCCCTTGATTGCGGTCATTGGCTCCGCCGGCGCAGACATCGCCGAAGGGTTCGGCGCACTGCACGGATGGGGTCGCGCCGCCAAGGCCTTGACCGACTGCAGCGGCGTCGTACCGACGATCATGATCGTGACCGGTCCGGCGGTTTCTGGACCAGCCTTGCTCCTCGGTGTGGCCGATCACGTGATCATGACCGAGGCGGCCTACGCATTCGTCAGCGGGCCTACCATGGTGGCCGAGTTCACCGGTGTCGCGATGGACAACGACGAGCTCGGTGGCAGCGCCAGCCATGCCCGCTATAGCGGGGTCGCGAGCCTGGTCGCAGCGGACCTCGAAGCGGCGACCGCCGCTGCCGAGCAACTGCTCGCGTACCTGCCTGACAACCTTGACATCGAGCCGCCGCTCTTCGACACCGACGACGATCCTGAGCGTCTCACTCCAGAAGCCGGGACGCTGATTCCGCCATCGTCCACCGGTTCCTACGACGTCCGCAACGTGATCCGGGCACTCGCCGACGACGGCGACCTCCTCGAGCTGCGGGCGCGCTGGGCATCGAACGTGGTGACCGCATTCGCAACCTTCGGTGGCCGGCCGGTCGGCATCGTGGCCAATCAGCCGATCTCGCTCGCCGGAACCCTCGACATTCCGGCGTCGCAGAAAGCAGCCAGATTCGTCTCGTTCTGCGACGCGTTCAACCTGCCGATTCTGACGTTGGTGGACACACCCGGCTTCTACCCCGGCAAGGATCTCGAGTGGCGAGGCATGATTCGCCACGGTGCGCAATTGGTCTTTGCCTACGGCCGGGCCACCGTGCCGCGGATCTGCGTCATCCTTCGCAAGAGCTACGGCGGCGCGTACATCGTCATGGACAGCAAGAAGATGGGCAACGACCTGTGTCTCGCCTGGCCATGGGCTGAGTTGGCCGTGATGGGCGCAGGTCAGGCTGCCGCGATTCTTCAACGGCGGGCGACTCCCGACGAGCGTGCGGCGTTCGAGTTGGACTACGCAGAACGGCTACTGAACCCGTACATCGCGGCCGAGCGCGGCTTCATCGACGGGGTGATCGAACCGGCTGATACCCGACGCGAGATTTGCCGAGCGTTGGTCGTACTGGCCGACAAGCGAGAGACCCTGCAGAGTCGCAAGCACGACAACACACCTCTGTAGCGCG
>JANOQU010000408.1:0-4111 GCA_031422355.1 Actinomycetes bacterium | reverse complement strand
AGAAGTGGGAGGCCTGCCGCGGCATCGGCAACTCGTTTGGGCTGAACCGCGACGAGACGGAAGCCGACTACGTGAGCGGCCGCGAGCTGATCCATTCGCTGGTGGACATCGTCAGCAAGAACGGCAACCTGCTCCTGAACGTCGGCCCGACGGCTGACGGACAGATCCCGATGGCCCACGCCGCTCGACTCACCGCGCTCGGTTGGTGGTTGCGGGTCAACGGTTCGGCGATCTACGGAACCCGGCCGTGGCGGATCATGTCGTCCGTCGCGGGCGATGATCGACAGGTTCGGTACACAGCGTCGGGCGATGTGGTCTTCGCTCTCACTCAGGGAGCACCCTCGGGCGAACTTCGACTACCGGGCATCTCGGGCAAGCCGGGTCGAGTTCGGATGCTTGGCAATGACCGTGAGTTGCCGTTCACGACGATGGGCGACGAACTGGTGATCCAGTTGGTGGATCACCAGCCGCCAGCGCCGGCGACGGTGTTCGCGATCGAGGGCCTGGCGTAGCCGGCCCTCCGGAGACCGTTTCCATGGTGTCACGTCGGGATCGTGACTACCGGTGGTTTTGACGCCCATGATCCCGCGAATCCCCGTGTCACGGGGGTCTTCGGGAACATGGGCGTGAGAACCACCGCTTCGTCCGCCCGCTTCGTCCGCCCGCACAGCCGCCATGCCCGCCGCCCTTCCCGCCGTCATGGGATGGCATGGCGCTGGGCTTGAAAGCGTGGGGCCGCGTCAGCCCATATAGATCGCGTGGCGTTTGGAGACGGCCTGGCGATCATCGGGATCGGCCGACGCGAATCGGGCGATCAACTGGTCGCGAAGGTCTCCGAACGCAACGACAGCGTCGATGATCAACTCGCTGGCGAGTCGGTAGAGATCGACGTCGGCCTCGTACTCGTCACGGAGACCGTCGACGTAGGCCTTTCGTTCTGCTTCGTCGTCGATCGCGGCGATCTTGTTGGCGTAGACCGCATTGATTGCAGCCTCGGGACCCATGACAGCGATCTTGGCTGTCGGCAGCGCCAACGTCGCGAGCGGATCAAACGCAGGACCGCACATCGCGTACAGTCCGGCACCGTAGGCCTTGCGAACGACGACGCAGATCTTGGGTACCGTGGCCTCGGTCACCGCAGTGACCATCTTCGCTCCGTGGCGGATGATGCCCGCCCGTTCGACCTGGGTGCCGATCATGAATCCCGGAACGTCGGCCAGGAAGAGCAGCGGCACGTTGTAGGCGTCGCACATCCAGACGAAGCGGGCGGCCTTGTCGGCTGAATCTCCAAACAGCACCCCACCCTTGTGCATTGGATTATTGGCGACGATGCCGATCACGTTGCCGTCGAGTCGGGCGAAGCCAGTGATGAGTTCGGGTGCGAACAGTGGCTTGAGCGCGAAGAAGGTATCGGTGTCGACGATGCAGTCGATCAGTGCGTGCATGTCGTATCCGGCCGCTTCGGTCTCTGGCAGTGCGGCCCGAGTGAGGGGACGAATCGGTGGCGCCGGGTCTGCCGCTTGCGGGGTGGATCGCCATGAATCGGGAAGGTACGAGAACAGCAGCTTGGCCTGCTCGATCGCGTCGGCGTCGTTGACGGCAAGGTTGTCGCCGCAACCGGACACCGTTGCGTGCATCCGTGCGCCACCCATTTCTTCGAGGGTGACCCGCTCGCCGATCACCTCCTCGGCCATCCGCGGCGACCCCAAGTACATCGAGGCATTGCCTTCGACCATGATGATCACGTCACAGAACGCGGGGATATAGGCGCCGCCAGCAGCGGAGGGCCCGAACAGGCAGCAGATCTGAGGCGCCTTGCCCGACAGCTTGACCTGATTGGAGAAGATCCGGCCAGCACCACGACGGCCAGGGAACAGGTCGACTTGATCGGTGATCCGGGCACCTGCGGAGTCGATGAACCAGAAGATCGGCAGTTCGTGGCGAAGCGCATACTCGGTTGCTCTGACGATCTTCTCGACGGTTCGCGCGCCCCACGAACCGGCCTTCACCGTTGGATCGTTCGCGACGACGACAACCGAGCGACCGTCGACTCGGCCGATCCCGGTGACGACACCGTCCGCTGGAAGGTCGACAGCCATCGTGTTCGCCAGCAGGCCATCCTCGACGAACGTTGCTTCGTCGACGAGCAGCGCAATTCGGTCGCGGACGAACAACTTGTTCTGGCGGGCGAGCTTGTCGCCCTCCTTGACTCGGTTGCCATCCAATGCCCGCGTCGTGCGATCGGTCAACTCGTCGGGTCGTTCGGAACTGATCGGTTTAGGCTAACACCGATGCCTCATCTGCCAGAGTCCGTCCGGATCCGAGACGTCGGCGCTCGCGATGGCCTGCAGAGCGAGTCACCGCTGACGGTTTCGCAACGGGTCAGCTTGATCGAGGCAATTCTTGCTGCGGGCGTCGTCCATCTCGAGATCGCGGCGTTCGTCAGTCCAGCGGCCGTGCCCTCGATGGCAGGTGCCGCCGAGATCGTGGCGTCGATCGGTCCGCGACCGGGCATCACGAGATCAGCACTGGTGCCGAACCTGCGAGGTGCCCAAATGGCCATTTCGTCGGGCATCGACGAGTTGACGGTCACCATTTCGGCGTCGGCCACGTATAACGAACGAAACGTCAAGATGTCGATCGACGAATCCGTCGCCCAGATCGAGGCGATCTGTCGGTCCGCCGGCGCGCCGCCGGTCGATGCTGTCATTTCGTGCGCGTTCGGCTCGCCGTACGAAGGAGAGATTTCGCCGGACGAGGTTCGGCTGCTCGTCGAGCGGCTGCGCAGCGGGGGAGTAGCGGCGATCACGCTTGCGGACACCACCGGTATGGCCACTCCGCGACGGATCGATGAGGTACTGGAGTTGACCGGATCCGACGTCGGCCTGCATCTTCACGAGACTCGGGGCACGGGACTGGTCAATATGTACGCGGCACTTCAGGCAGACGTTCGTCGATTCGACTGTTCCGTCGGAGGCCTTGGCGGCTCTCCGTTCGCGGCTGGAGCGGCTGGAAACGTTGCGACTGAAGAGGTCGTTGCACTTCTCGACGATCTCGCGATCGCCACCGGAATCGACGTCGAGGCACTGATCCGGGCGGCCCTTTTGGTCGAGCAGTTTGTCGGGCATCCCGTGCCGAGTCGGGTCGCCCACGTCGGACCACGCTCGCGCCGCCCGATCTGACCGACACTTTCTGCTGATCAGGCGCGGGGCGCGCCGACGAAGCGTCCGGCCTGGCTCGGCCTCGGCAACTGGCCATGGGGGACTGCGATTGCAGCGATCCGGTCCTGCATGAGGGTAGGTGCTGGCACGGCCCGTCCAGCGGCGGTATCGACGTGCAGATACATATGTTCACCCGTTGCGATCAACGTGTCGTCGATGGACAGATGCATCCGGTTGAAGACGTGTAGTCGCTTCGGGTCGTGGTGCATCACCTGGGTGGTCACGTAGACGGCATCGCCAGCCTTTGACTGGGCCAAGTACGAGATGTGGCTTTCAGCGGTGAACCAACTATGGCCGCCGCGTAGGTAAGCATCGTCCAGCCCGATCAGGCGTAGAAAGGCGTCGGCGGCATCGCACGAGAGTTGGGCGTAGCGGCTGTCGTTCGTGTGACCGTTGTAGTCCACCCATTCGGTCGGGATACGGGTCTCGTGGGTGCGTAGCGGCTTGCTCGGATCCGTCGAGTCGGCCGGCACCGGGGCCCGGTCGAAGAGCGTCCTTTCGTACTCCGCAAGCACTTCGCCAGCGCCGTAACCAACAGAACGAAGACCATGAATGACGGCCACGAGGCAGTCGTCGCGCAACGCTTCCAACTCCCGGATCCCCACGCCGTTGGCTTGGGCGTCAGATTGAGACACGATCTTTTCGAGCAGGATTTCATCCAACTCTGGAACGTCCATCAGCTTGGTCCACGGCCACTTCAGCGACGGGCCGAACTGGGCCATGAAGTGACGCATCCCGGCCTCTCCGCCGGCGATTCGGTAGGTCAGGAACGTGCCCATGAAACTCCATCGCAGCCCGGCTCCGAATCGGATCGCATCGTCGATCTGCTCCGCAGTTGCGATCCCGTCGCTGACCAACCACAGTGCCTCGCGCCAGACTGCTTCGAGCAG
>JANOQU010000407.1:0-6535 GCA_031422355.1 Actinomycetes bacterium | reverse complement strand
GGGAGAGTAGGTCGCCGCCGAATTTATCGAATCGAATACCCCCAGCTCCGGCTGGGGGTATTCGGCATTTTTGGCGCCGTTGAGCCGTAGTCTGGAGGGCCATGCCAACGAGCCCTCGACCCCGCCAACGTCCATCAGTGTCCGGTCGACCGTCCGCGGCTGGCCGAAATGATGGTCGTGGTGATGGTCGTGGTGACGGTCGTGCTGATGGCCGTGGTACCGGTCGTGATGCTGGCCGTGCTGATGGCCGTAGTACCGGACGCGATGCTGGTCGAGGGGCCGGTCGTGGATCCGGTCGTGGCGATGCACGTCCTCGTCCCCCACAGACCGAGGCTGAGCGGCGCTCGATGGAAGTCAAGGCCCGCCGGCCGCCGCGTGACCCCGACGCGATGCCGGTCGAGGCCGAGCCGGTCGAGCGTGAGCGCTGGGTCCCAGAGCGTTGGCAGGACGACGGTCCGTTGCGTGAGGCCGCGCGTGAAGCAACTGCGCGTTCTCGGGGTGAGTTCGAGCCTGTCGCACGTGAACGTCGTTCGGCTGATCCCAAACGTCTCGAGCCCTCGTGGGTGGAAGAGGTCCAGCGCGAGGCGACGTCGGCTACGTCGGCCCGTTACATGGAACGTCTTGCCGCTGCGACCGAAGCCCTCGAGCGCGATCGCTACCGGGATGCGCTCCGGATGGTGTCGTCGGTGCTGAAGAACCTCCCGAACGTCGGGGCCGCTCACGAAGTCGCGGGCATTGCCCTCTATCGGCTCGGCGAATGGCGTAAGGCGATCGTGGAGCTGGAACAGGCTCGTGCCCTGCACCCAATGCCGGAGCAACTGCCAGTCCTCGCCGATTGCTTCCGCGCTTTGCGTCGATACGCCCAGGTGGAAGAGATCTGGCGCGAGATCCGAGAGAGTTCGCCGGCCCCTGCAGTCATGGCTGAGGGCCGGATCGTTGCGGCCGGAGCATTGGCGGATCAAGGTGATCTCGCCGGTGCGCTGAAGTTGCTCCTTCGAGTTGCCGACGCTCCCAAGCGCGTTCGTGACTACCATCTCAAGCAGTGGTATGTGATTGGCGACCTCTACGACCGGTCCGGCGACATTCCTCGGGCTCGCAACTTCTTCAAGCGGGTTGCGCTCGTGGATGCCAGGTACGCAGACGTTGGAGACCGGCTCGCGATGCTCGGACGTCGCTGAGCTCAGCTGGCTCGTGCGGCTCAGAATGAGGTGTTCGAAAGATCGCACCCGAGTCGGAGCTTTCCGCCGGTGATGTAGGCGGCTGGACTCATGGCGACGTGCTTTGCCGCGGCACGTGCGTCTCTCTCACGCCGTTCGAGCGGTGATGACCGCAGGATGGCGACGGCTCCAGCCATCTCGGTGACGAGGTTGATCGCCCAGAGTGCTGATTGGCTCGCGAACGTGCACGCAAGTCGGAAGTCGACCCGGCCAGCTTCCAAGTTCGTGCCGGCTTCGGTCCCCTCAAGCAGAGTGCTCATCGTGTGGCGAAGGTACGCCCGGCTCGCAGCGGTCCTCGCCTGGATCTGACCGAGCTGCGACTGAATCAGTTCACGTTCTGCGAACGCGACGCTGTCGGCGCTCCGCTTCGCAGAGCGACCCTTGGTAGCGAAGTCATCGATGGCGCCTGCGGCGATGCCGAGGGGCACGGTGGCTACCGTCCACGAAAAGATCGAGCGGGTGGGAAGCCGATAGAGCGTGCCGGGCTGCGTTGGCTCGGGCTGGAAGGGGTGCGTCAAACGGTCAGGTACGAACACATCCACGAACTCAAAGTCGACGCTCCCCGTGGCACACAGACCCGAAACCTGCCAGTTCTCGTGAAGCAGCACGTCCCTTCGGGGTGCATACACGAAGATGAGTTCTCCGGTGGCTTGCTCGTTCTCCTCGACCGCGCAGATCGGAGTGAACCATGTGCCGTGCGGCGAACCGCTTCCGAATGGCCACCGTCCGGTCACCGAGTATCCGCCCGGCACGCGAACCGCGCGTCCGACCGCACCCGTCGACGAGACCACGAATGCTGAGGGATCTTCGAAGATCTCCCGTGCGCTCACTGCCGGGAGGTATCCGCCGGCGCGCGCCATGCCACCCCCATTGCCCACGAGCCATCCGATCGTGCCGTCGAGTGAGGCGGCCGCTTCGACGACGTCCATGAACTCGAGAGCTGACAGCCCGAGCCCACCGAGCGATGTCGGCAAGAGAAGGCGGAACAGACCGCGCGTGGCGAGTTGCTCAAAGAGATGATCAGGCAAACGACCTTCCGAGTCGAATGTGCTGCGATGCTCCGCCACAGTTGCGGCAAGTTCGTGGACTCCTGCTGCCAACTCGAGAGCTGCATCCGAGCTTCGACTCTCTGCGAGCCATGTCATTGCTGTCCTCCTCGTCATCGTTTGACTCACACTAGATCCGTGCACGGCCCCCTCTCCCCAAACCTCGCAGAACAACGGCCACGGGTTTCCCGGCGGTACGGGGCATCGCGAAGATGAAACGATCTGCGTTGTGTTGCGAAGCGCGCCTACTCGGGGCAATCTGTGCGCAACAGGCCTGCTGATGGCGTGGGCATCAAGGGAGCAACGAGATGAGACCACTTCGATACTCAATCAATGTCACGCTCGACGGATGCTGCCATCATGAGGCAGGGCTCCCCCCGGACGAGGAATCGATGCGCTACTGGGCCGCCGAGATGGAACGAGCCGATGCTCTGGTATTCGGCCGGGTGACCTACGAGATGATGGAGTCGGCGTGGCGGAAGCCGGCCACGGGCACGTGGCCTGACTGGATGGATGAGTGGGAGATCCCGTTTGCCGAGATCATCGACCGGGCGAAGAAGTACGTCGTGTCGAGCACGTTAAGCGCGGTCGATTGGAATGCCGAGGTGGTGCGAGGCGACTTGAAGCACGCGGTTCAGCGACTCAAACAGGAGCCAGGCGAGGGCCTGTTCGTGGGCGGCGTGACGCTCCCGCTGGCGTTGGCAGATCTGGGACTGATCGACGAGTACGAATTCCTTGTGCAGCCGGTCCTTGCCGGACACGGGCCGACGTTGCTCGCCGGTCTGCGCGAGCGCATCCAGCTCGAATTAGTGGACCGGCGTGAGTTCGGGTCGGGGGCGGTCGCCCTGCGATACCGGCCCACGCGAGCGACGGCCTGACGTGAGCCTGTCCGCGAATGACGTAGCCTTTGCCTGATGAGCCGCTTACAAGCCACAGCAGTGTTCCCGAACATCGCAGGCACCGATCTTGCTCAGTTCAAGCAGTTCGCTGCCCAGGCGCTCGACATCACGAAGTCTGAAGCTGGGAATCTCCAGTACGACTGGTTCTTCAACGCCGACGAGACCAAGTGCCTCGTCCGCGAGACCTACGCGAGTTCCGATGCCGTTCTGGAGCATATGGGAAACATGGGTGAGCTACTCGAACAGCTCGCCCAGCTTGGCGGCGGACTCGAGATCGAAGTCTTTGGCGAACCATCCGCCGAGCTGAGCAATGCGCTCGGCGCGGAGCTCCAGATCTATAGGCCCTTCCAGAGCAAGTAAAGATCGCGAAAGGTGACGGACGACTGCGGCACTCTGTCGTACCCCGCGCGTACGGTGGGATCACACGGCTTCCCCCGCCCATTTTGAAGTGGCCCAATTGTTGGGCTCACCTGTCGCGGAGGTAGCGATGAACATCGTCGTGCTCAGTGGTCTTTTGTCCAGCGAACCTTCGGTTCGCGAGTTGAAATCAGGGTCGGTGTTGATGACGTTCGAGCTCACCACTCGCGTCGACGACGTTGCGGTCTCGGTGCCGCTTGTCTGGTTCGATCCACCACGCAAAGTTGTGGTGGGTGCGGGTGACGCTGTCAATGCGGTCGGAACGGTTCGGCGCCGGTTCTATCGAGCGGGAGGAGCCACGCAGAGCCGGACCGAGGTCGTCATCCATCACCTCTCCAGGGTCGGAGACAAGCGCGCCGGAACTGTGCAGCGTCGGTGGATCGCCAACGTCATGGGAGCCGAGATGCTCGACGGACTACGCTCGTCCTAGTCGGCGGCAAAGGGGTCGCCGGCGTTGATCTCAGGAGACCAATACCGTGGACCTCCACGCTCTACTCGGCGACGATGCTGATTCCTTGTTGAACCACACCTGTGCCGGAATCACCAAGGACCAGATCCATGTTCCTGGACCTGACTTCATCGACCGGGTCACCACGCTGAGCGACCGCTCGCCGCAGGTGCTTCGGAATCTGGGCGCCCTGTACAACCATGGCCGTCTGTCAGGTACGGGCTACGTCTCGATTCTGCCTGTCGATCAGGGCATCGAACACTCGGCCGCTTCTTCGTTCGCTCCGAATCCGTTGTACTTCGACCCGGCGAATATCGTTGAACTCGCGATTGAGGGCGGGTGCAATGCAGTCGCCACGACCTACGGAGTTCTCGGCTCGATCAGTCGGCGCTATGCACACAGAATTCCGTTGATCGTCAAGATCAACCACAACGAGTTGATGACCTACCCGAACAAGTTCGACCAGATCATGTTCGGCACGGTCCAGCAGGCATACGACCTCGGAGCAGCGGGAGTAGGCGCGACGATCTATTTCGGATCCGATCAGTCGACCAGGCAATTGCAGGAGGTCGCGCTTGCGTTCAAGCAGGCACATGACCTCGGGATGTTCACCGTCTTGTGGTGCTATACCCGCAACAATGCCTTCAAGCAGGACGGCATCGACTACCACGTGTCGGCCGATCTCACTGGCCAAGCCAATCACCTCGGCGTCACGATCGAAGCAGACATCATCAAACAGAAGCTGCCAGAGAACAACGGTGGATACAACGCGCTCCCGGGCTACGGCAAAACCAGCCCGCTCGTCTACAGCGACATGACCACCGACCACCCAATCGACCTCACCCGCTATCAGGTCGCGAACTGCTACATGGGCAGGATCCCTCTGATCAACAGCGGCGGAGAGAGCAAAGGCGCCGGTGACCTCGCTGCCGCAGTCAAGACAGCCGTCATCAACAAGCGCGCTGGCGGCCTGGGGCTGATCTCTGGCCGAAAGGCCTTTCAACGGCCGATGGCCGACGGCGTGGAACTGCTTCAGGCAATTCAAGACGTCTACCTCGACGAGATGGTCAGCATCGCCTGACAGAGCATTCTCAATCGAGCGGGCGGAGCACCATTCCTGTTCTGAGTTTGGGCGTGAAGAATGTGCTCTTTGGTGGCATCAGCGCGCCTTCGTCCGCGGTTCGCCGGATCTCTTCGATGCTGACAGGCCGGAGGAGCACACCTGCGTCGGCTTCGCCGTGAATAACGGCAGTGACAATGTTGGCGACACCATGCTGATAGCTCAGTTCGAATGTCGGGACCCGTTCGAGAGCGAATTCGAGGCGGGAACTGTCGAGGTCACGAACGCCTGGAAAGCATCCGTCGCGAGGCACCATGAACGTGCCGTGGCCGTCTTTGTGAACGAGGCACAATCCTCCGCGATCGACCACGGCGCGAGCGTGTCCGGGACCAACGATTCCTGCCGGTGACATGTCGAAGAGCGGTGCAAAACTCTCGAGCAAGGCCCAGTCGGGAACGCCGCTCACGAGCCGGTGAATCGCAGCGACACTCAATTGTTCTTCGACGAGTTCACCCACGTACGTCATGGTCAGCTCAGCGTCGAGATCGGTGCGGCCCGTCTCGTCGCGCCGTAGATCGCGGTACGTGCGACTGATCGCGTATCGGTGATGACCGTCAGCGATCACGACGGCCGCCGAGGCGACCGCCGATGAAATCGCTGACACCCGCGTCGGGTCGTCGACCCGCTCGACACTGTGGGCGACCCCGTTCTCGTCGATGCTGGTGCCCATTGGTTCGCCCGGTTCACGGAGCAGGTCGGACAGTCCTTGTGCAAGTGACAAGCCCCACACCGGTGAAAGGTTCGCTTCTGTCGCAATCGTGAGGTCGAGCCGATCGGTTTTGGCCTTGGGGGTCGTTCGCTCGTGCGGGAGCACGCCACCGGCACCTTCGTCGACGACTTCGAGGGCCCCGATCACGCCCACGGTCTCGCGCTCAAGGCCAGCTTCGTCGGTGAACTGCATCCGGTACAGAGTGAACGACGCGACATCGTCGGCGACCAAGACACCGTCAGCGACCCATGCCCGCATCCGTTCGGCCGCTTTGATGTAGCGATCGGTGCCGTCGACGTCGCGCGGTACGTCGATTGCGACGATGTTGTGCTCATCGAGGCTGAGTAGGTCCTTGACGTCTCGGTCAGAGATGACGTCGTAGGGCGGAGCGGCAACCAGGTCGAGCGACTCGTCGGGGGAATAGCGCAGGGCAAGAAACGGTTCGAAGCGAGGCACCCTTACAGGTTGCCATGCTGAGAGGTCAAGACTGGCCTTCGTTGAGTCAGGGGCGCGTTGCGATGCTGACCGAGAGTGGGACGCGGCTCGGCTGGGCTGTCAGAATCAACGGTCATGGCTTCGAGATTCCCTGTCCTGTGCGATCTCGATGGCGTGATTTGGCTCGCGCATCAACCAATTGTTGGTTCTGTCGATGCGATCAAGCGTTTGCGCGTAGCCGGGC
>JANOQU010000406.1:0-8114 GCA_031422355.1 Actinomycetes bacterium | reverse complement strand
GGGCGCAGGTTCGGGCGCTGAAGCCGGAGCGGCTGTAGGCGCTGGAGACGGGGCAGCCTCAACCATCGGCAAGGGGGTAGCTGGCGGCAGGTCGTCGCCGCCGAGGTCAGCGAGGGACACCATCGCTGGTGACATCGCTGGCGTTGCGTGAGCCGGCTGAGGGGTCGACGCCTCGGCTGGAGCCGCGACTTCAGCCATTGGTTGGCTCGGAGCAGTAGGCGCCGGTCCCCATGGAGGTGCAGTTTCAGCCTTGACGCGCAGGGTGAATCCGTCCGCCGCGACCACGCCGTCGGTCACGCCGAGCAGCGGATCGATCGGTGTATCGCCGATGATCAAGCTGAGTGCCGTGACCTCATGCAGGTGGGTCTGACCGTCGCCGAGGGCCTGGGGCCCGGAGGGCGTATCCGCAATGAGCGGAACGCCACCCTGGATGAGCACGTCGAGGCCGTGATCACCGATCACGGCTGCGCAGAACGGCCCGAGCGACGCGCTGCCGGCACCGAGTCGGGTGAGCTCACCCATCACTTCCGATGACGGCCGGTCACCAACGAGCCGGCACCAACCAATCAATGCACTGGCCGCCGCTGCATCGCCTGCGGAATACAGGATGGTGTTCCCAACACGCACGAGCCGACCGCGTCCTGCCCCGAGTTGAGGGATCAGTGTGAATTTCTGCATGTCAGTTTCCCTCCAGGGAATCGATGAGCGTGGCGACCTCGAGCGCTGTCGTCGGGCGGTGCTCAGGGTTCTCCGATGTGCACGCCAGAATCAGGTCGGCCTCGTCGGCCGTGAGCAATTCCTTCTTTACATGAGGAGCATTACGCAACACCGCACGAACCGCCATCATTGGATCAGTTCCTTCGATGCCAGGATGGATGTGTTGGCCGGTGAGGGCCCAATGCAAGACCGCGCCGATCGAGTAGATGTCCGACGCCCGGCTGGCTGAATCGCCCATGATCAGCTTGGGATCGACGAAGCCGATCGACGCCATCGGGGCCATCGAGGTGACCGACCCGGAGCCGATTTGGGCAAGCCCCAGGTCACCGAGGCAGCCCGAGCCGTCGACCCGCAATAAGATGTTTCCCGGGCGCAGGTCGCGGTGGGCGATGCCGGATTCGTGGAGATCGTGCAGGGCGCGTGCGGCATCAGCAACGGCACGAAGCTTGGCGGCCTTGGAGAGCTCCTCGGTTGGCGATTCGAGGGTGCCGCCGCGACACCACTCCATCGAGTAGAAGAACTGCTCTTCGTGCTGGCCGGCGTCGTAGAGCTTGACGAGATGAGGGCTGTTCACCCGGGCGAAGAGTTTCAATTCCCTGGTGAAGCGCCTGAATCCGGCGTCGTGCGAGCCAGCGACGACTTTGACCACGACTTCGTCGGCGAGGCCAAGCCTGGCAGGTGGTGTTGCGATGTAGAAACGGCCATGGCCGCCGTCGCTGAGAGGGCGAACGATTGTGTAGTCGCCGAGCTGGGCCGGCAGACCCGTGGTTGCTGATGTGTGCGGTTCGTTCGTCATGATCAGAAGAAGATCCGGCCGCCGCTGAAACGCCAGCGGATGAACAACACCTTGATCGGGCCGAGAACGAACAGCCACATCACGATCCACGTCGTTCCGATGTGCCACCAGAACGTTGCGTCTTTCGCCGTTGCGTTGAATTTCATCCCGATGTCCAACGCGTTGAAAACCAACTTGGCGACGATTGCTTCCGGCACGACGAGAAACAGCGAAAAGATGACCGGCCAGTCCTTCTCCCAACGGAATTGCTGGAGGAAGTGATACAGCCACTCCCACCCGAACACCGCCAAGACCAACACGATGCCGAGCACACTGAACGTGGTCTTATAGGTGTCGACCAGGCTGCTTCCCCCGATCAGGTCACGGTTGTTGGGCAGAAATGGGGTGATGACCAGCGTCCAGGGTATGCCGACGAAGAGAATCAGCCAGATCCTGGTCTGGATACGACCGCTGAGTGTAGGAATCATTGCAAGCTCCGAATTGTGAAAGACGACGATGGAGAGGGTGGAACAGTTGGATTGAACGAACTGATGGCGAGCCCGAACTCTAGATCTGCTTGTGGCGCATCCATTTCCACCAGCTACTGATGGACCTCGCGATACCGATCCGTTTGACGAAACCCTGTTTCGCGAGATCGTCGGTGATTCGCTGCGCCGAGAGTTGGAGCCCGAGAAAAGTGTCCACGCCGGCGAAGTAACCGCCGTACGTCGCGGACCCCGACGCGTACAGCTTGCCGGTGCCGCTACGGGTGCCGCGTGCTTCGAAACTAGGGTCCACATCGAGGCGGCCGAGGGGATTGCGACCGGCGCCAGAGTGCTCCAGGAGGTCGGCGTAGATCCGGTGCTCGCGGATGTCGGCTTCGAGGCCGGTGCAGTCGAGAATGATCTGAGCCTCGAGCGTGGCCATGCTTCCGTTGTTCTGGCGGATCGTGGTGACGACACCGTTCGGACTCGGGCGAACATCGGTGACTTCACCCTGATACGTGGTGTACCAACCTTGGTCGCGTCCACGCTTCATCTGATCGAGCCAGTACTTCCGGTACGGAGTATGCGCGCCGCCGGTGAGGTCGTACAGGTCCTTTCGGGCCTTGCCCTCCAGCTTCAGCATCTGCTCGATGTGCTGGCCGCCCCACGCACTCTTGGGCGCATTGAAGCCCTGGAACGCGAAACCATGCGCACCGCGCCGTTTCGCAAAACCCCACTTGTTGTGGCGGCCCGAGTAGTAGGTGCGGAAAAGATGCAGGATCTGAGTTTGAGCGCCCTTTTTTTCTCGGTCGTCCATCAACCGCTGCAGCACCCGAGAGGCAACGATGCCGCCGCCACGGACGAGGACCGTGCCGGGCTTTGCGAGCAGACCTTCGTAGATGTGCTCGTGGGGCTCGTAGGCATTGACGGTTCGGGCGAGGTCGTTGTACTTGGTGCGGTACTCCTGTAGGTCCGGCAGGAACTTGAGACCGGGATATCCAATCGCGAGGTGCACATACTGGCTGCGGTATGCAATTCGCCGGGTTGCGCTAGAGCCCGGCGGTGGAGTGAGAATCGTGAAGTATCCGCCACCGTTTCGTCGGCGCACCATCCGCACCTGACCGAGCACGAGCATTTCGTTATAGCGGGTTCTGGCGACTTCCTTTTCGAGCCCGGCGAACACCGTGCCGGCACGGGGTGTCCAGTAGTCGGCGAAGATCGGCTCGGTGAGCACGTTCCAGATCGGGAACAGCTTCTTTTCCTTGCGAGCTTCCCGCAAGGCGTAGCTGGGGAAGCCCCAGAGGCAATCCGGCATGCCCTGACTGTCGCTCCGCAGGCGCTCTGGTCGCGGGATTTGGCTGACCTTGGTCAAATACTCGTAGGTCTGCCACGGATACTCGATGTTGCTCAGAATCCGCACCTGGGACGTATCAGCGCCGGCGATGCGGAGGTAGTTGGAAAGAACGAACGAGCCCATTCCGCCGCCGCAACTCACCAACGGAACATCGATGATCGGGATGCCAGCCCGGTACAGCATGTCATCGGTCCAGATACTGGTTCGAATCAATTCGTCGTTGAGGTCGCCGGGGGTCGGGGCCGGCGGTGCAGCCTCCATCTCTTCGCCCAACACACTTGCTGGAGTGCTGATCATGTCGTTCGACACAGAAGTCCCTTCCTTGAAACCATCGATACATACTCGCGCAATTCCTGCGCCCAAATAACGGTGAAACGGCCACCGTGGTCCTCGGGCACCTGTGCCCGCAGAGCCGCTAGGAAGCAAGCTAGACGATGGTTGTGAAGTGCCCGGAAAGGTTCGCGAAACATTCGTTGTCGATTCGGTCCCTCGGCAGTGTCACGCCCACGCCCACGCCCACGGACGCTTAGCCGTAGTAGGCAAGTTCGGAGTGCAGCCGATCGAGCGCTTGCTGGGCGATCAGCATTGCCTTGCGCGCGCTGAACGGAATGCGTCCCGTGTTTTCGAGGACTCGCCAGCCCGTGCTCGTGGAACGGATTGCATCCTGAAGAGCCGTTGCATCGGCATCGGGCTCCAGGCCGAGGCGACGTGCTGGTTCGGGATGAATGAGCAATCGGGCAAGTTCACTGCGAAGCCAACGCGGCAGTGCCGCGCGACCGGAAAGAATTTCGCGGAGCAACTCCAACTCGACAAGGAGCGGCAATTCTTGCTGCAACGCATCGATTCGGTCGAGTAGCTCGGTGCGGCCAGGGCTACTCGACGCATCCTTCATCGCCAACTGCACGACGCGAAGTCCCGAAGTCGCGCGAAACGCGACACCTCGGACATCGGCCAGGTTGCCGGCGAACGCGTTCAACTCTGCGATGCGCTCCGGCGTCGCCACCGCGATATTGGGGATCACTGTCTGGCCCGCAGGGCTTGACATGATGGCGTCGATGACGTGCTGACAGTCGTCCGGTGCGCCAGCGGTGACCATTGCTTCGACTGCGTACGGGCCGACGGCCGCGGATTTCAACACGGCGCTGAGCGCAGCCACCGTCGACGCCGGATCAGTGTCGTTCGGGGCAAACAACAACACAACGAGATCGGCATCGGCGGCTGCGGGGTGGTCGACGGACTGGACATGACGAACGACGATGTCGTCACGCCGGCTGATGCCAGCCAGGATCGAGGTGACGTGGTCGTTGGTGGGGCCGACGAAAACGGTTGTGAACGGCCGCACGAGTCGTTCGGTCGCCTCCATCGCAACCGGCTCGTCGTTGATCAACAACCGCGAACCTGTGATCAAGTCATTGACCCGACCTGCGGCACCTGTCAACGCCATCACAACGGGAGGAGCGGCTGTCGGTGGTGGTGGCAGGAGCACGCTCTGGGGGTTTGCGATGACCGTGACGTCTTTTGGTACTGGCGGCGGTGGGGCCACCGGTGTCGGCGGCGATGCACCTGGCATGAAGACCGCAATCGCGTCGGCGAGTGCGAAGCATGAGTCGAAACGATCGTCAGGAAGTCGTGCCATCCCCTTCGACAGTGCCTCGCTCAGTCCGCGAGGCAGGTCCGGGCGAACGTCGAAAAGCGGCTGGACCGTGGATTCCGCCCGGCTGCGACGAACTCCCGACAGAGTCTCGGACGCAAATGCGGGGTGCCCGGCAAGCATCTCGTAGATCACGGCAGCCGTCGCGAAGACGTCGACCCGACGATCGATGACAGCGGTAGGGCTGGCCTGTTCGGGCGCCATATACGCAGGAGTTCCTGCGGCCAAGGTGAACCCGCTGGCGACGGCCAGATCTTTGGCGAGACCGAAGTCTCCGATCATCACTGCGTCATCGCCGACGAATCGCCCGGCGCGCTGGGCGGCAACGCGTTCGTGATTGCGGATCGAGCGAAACAGAATATTGCTGGGCTTGATGTCGCGATGCACGACGCCGAAGTCGTGCACGATCGAGAGCGCCTCACAGATTTCGAGACCGAGGCCGAGGGCAATGGTGGTGTCCATCGGGCTGCCCTTGGGAAGTTCCTCGATTCGATCGTGGAGTGTGGCCCGATCAGCGACAGCCATCACGAAATACGGCCGTCCATCCGGCAATTCATCCACGTCGTAGACACGCACGACGCGGTCGTGGTCGATCCGGCGAAGCAGCCGCGCTTCCTCGACGAACCGCCGCCTGATATCGACATTGCGGGCCCAGTTGTCGGCAAGCACTTTGATCGCGACGTGGACTTCCAACAGTTCGTCGAACGCCAGCCAAACCGTCGCGAAGCTTCCTGCGCCGAGGGCGCGTTCCGCAAGGTATTTGCCAATTCGATGCGGATTCGCCACGCAGTCATCATGACATGCCGGGAGGACCGGCCAACAGGTCCGCCGTGGTTGACGTTCTCGCTACAACGGCAAGCGGGACGCCGGCATGAGCCGACGTCCCGCTTGCATCAATATCGTTCGGATCGTGCGGTTCGGTCAGAGACCGATCGTTGGATCGAGGAATTCGGTGGTGATGATGTCCTCGGGAGTCAGGCCTTCCTTGGGAGGGCTGTCCTGAGCGGTGAAGACCGGGATGGCCTTGACGATCAACTCTGCGACGCGGTCGGTGTCGAAGTTGCCGATCGTGTCGTTCGGGCCGTTGGCCACCAGGCCGTCAGCAAGGATCGTCTTGACCCCGTAGTCCAGCGTTGCCGGCGAGTAGGTCCAGCCGAAGTCGGCACCGAACGATGCGACCGCAGCGTTGATGATCACGTTGGCGCGGGTGGGGTCGGTGAGGTAGTCGACGGTGGACTGCTGGATGATCGGGACCAAGACCTTGAAGCACTCCGCATAGGTGGTGATGTTCTCAGGCTTGGTCGCAATCGACTCGGCGTACGGATTCCAACCGAGGTCGTCCACGTACTGGTACGCAACGGGCTTGAGCCACGTGGTGTACTCGTGCTCGTACAGCCACGGCTCGGCCGATCCGTAACCCTGCTGGGCGGCCTTGCCCTCATCGGTGATGTACAGGTTCGGGTCACCCGAGTACGAGCCGTCGACCTGGTCCTTGGACAACACGCCGGTGCTGGTCAGGAAGTCCATATAGGCACCACCGTCGAAGTAGCGGATCTTGACGCCTTCTGTTCCGAGGTCCGTGATTGTCTTCACGTCGGGATAGACCGCTGGATCCCACATGATGATCTGCGGGTTCTTGTTGAAGCCGGATTCGATCGCAACGGTCGGGTTGGTCGCCGAGTTCTTGATCGCTTCGTCGGTGTTCACGAACCCGAGGAACGTGTCTTCCTTGTTGTACATGATGACGCTGACGGGGTCGAAGTTCTGGGGTGACCCGCCGGAGCGAATCTGGAGGTCGACACCGGTGTCCGCACCGGTTGCATCGATCAAGGAACCGGTCACAAACGCCTGGCCGGCATCCATGGTGAAGTCATCGCCGATCATGTTGTACACGAAGCCGTGCTCAGCTTCTGGCATCCAGTCTGTCTGGAGCGTGATCAGGTCCGGGCAGATCCCGGCCAGACTGCCGCCGGCGCCGGCCGCAACGGTGTCAGCCGTGCTCGCTGCCGTCGTTGGTGCTGTCGTTGCGGCTGTGGTGTCTGCCGCCTTCTTCTCATCGCTGCCGCACGCGGCGACGACGAGGCCAGCCGATACTGCGACGGCGAACAGCGACTTGCTGCGTCGATTCTTCATATGTCTCTCCCTTGTTGATGTGTCGATTCGGTCTTGCTTGTCTTGGACTTGTTCACGCAGTCGTGAGTGTTGCGAGCAGCACTCGGGTTGATAGAAGGGTGCTCAGGTCTTGCGCTGGCCGTTGTCGTACCAATGGCCGATGAAGAACTTACTGAGGAGGCCGAAGGCTACGAACGTGACGATGCCGATCGTGCAGGCGATGATGATGCCGCCCCACAGCGGCGGGTAGTTGGCCGTAGTGCGGTATCGGTCCATGATGATTCCGACGCCGGGTTTGCTGCCCGTTCGAAAGAACTGCTCGCCAACGACGGCGCCGATCACGGACAACCCGGCCGAGATCCGGAAACCCGTGAAAATACTCGGTAGCGCAGCCGGCAATTGCAGCTTGACCAAGCGGGTCCAGCGCGACGCACCGCGCAGTGTGAACAGGTCGTGCAGACCTGGGTCGACGGACATCAAGCCGAACAGGGTGTTGGTCACGATCGGGAAGAACGAGATCATGACCACGACGAAAATTCGCGGTGCGAGACCGCCTTCGAAGATGGCGTAGATGATCGGGACGACGGCGAGAACGGGAATGGCCTGGAGTGCAACAAGATACGGATAGACGGCGCTTTCGACCCATTTGGCCTGACTCATCGCAACGGCCAGCACCGTACCGATGACGATCGTGATCGCCAATCCGCCGAACGCGCTGATACACGTCCATTTCAGACCCTCGATGTAGTTGTTGCGAGCGATCGGCCGAATGAGCGTGTCGTGGAAGACGGCGACCGGGGTCGGGATCAGGCGGTGGCCGTTTCTATCGAAAAAATACCGCAGCCCCCACGAGTGCATCAGATACCAGACACCAATGAAGACGGCCATCAACACGATCGGGGCGATGATCCGGCTGGGCGCGATCCTGCGAGCGTTGCGTGTTGGCTGGGCCGAGGACACTGCGAAATCGTCCACAGGCGCGGTCGTTTGTTGGAGCGACATCATGAGTGGGCACCTCGG
>JANOQU010000405.1:0-18891 GCA_031422355.1 Actinomycetes bacterium | reverse complement strand
CTCGTCCGTTCGCCGGGTGAGAGTGAGGCGGTGGGCCGATTGACTTCGGTTGCGCCGATACCGAATTTGGCGAGCAGCGTGCGGGCCTCTGGAATCAGCATCGCCGTGGCCCGCATGAACGATTCCAGCACGGTCGCGCCGTCCGCCAGTTGCGACCGACCCTGCTCCAGTTCGCCGACCACCACACTGGGGCCGAGGAAGCTCTCGCCCGATTCCAGCTTGGCCCGGCCGAGCAACATCTGGAGCAGGGTGCTCTTGCCACTGCCGTTGTGCCCGACGATCGCAACCCGTTCACCGGAACCAATGGTCACCGAAATCGGGCCAAGCGTGAAGTCACCGTTGCGCACGACGGCATCGACCGAGCGGGCGACGACGGCTCCGCTGCGCCCGGTTTCGCCGAAGGTCAGCCGCAACTGCCAGGCCTCTCGGGGCTCGTCGATGACCACCAACCGCTCCATCGCCCGTTCAGTGCGTGCCGACTTGCCGGCCAATTGCTCCGACTGGTTGACCTTGAAGTTCTTGATGTGTTTGTCCTTCTCGGACGTGTCCTTCTTGGCCTTGCTCACACCCTGCGTCGCCCATTCCCGCTCGCGCTGGGCCCGACCGGCCAGCGCACCCTTCTTGTCGGCGTATTCCTCGTACCTTTGCCGCGCGTGCTGGACAGCCAACTCCCGCTCTGTCAGGTAGGAATCCCACCCGCCGGCGTAGACCGACAGCCGGTGGGTGAACTCATCGATTTCGGCGATGTGGGTCACGGTCCGGCGAAGGAACTCGCGATCATGACTGACCACGATCAGACCGGCCTGTAGCGACGTGGTCCACGACTCCAACCGAGCCAAACCGTCGAGGTCGAGATCGTTGGTTGGTTCGTCGAGGAGGAAGATGTCGAATCGGGCGAGCAGTAACGACGCCAGGCTGCAGCGCGCCGCTTCGCCTCCGGACAACGTTGCCATGTGTTGGTCGAACAGTCGAGTCGTCAGGCCGAGTTCGGACCACACCTCGCCGACTCGCGATTCGAAGTCAGCGGCACCCAACGCAAGCCAGCGTTCGAGAGCATCGGAGTACCGATCGTCAGATCCGGGCTCGCCGGCGGCGAGGGCGTTTGTCGCCGCGTCCAGTTCTCTGGATGCTGCTGCGACACCCGTTCGACGGGCCAAGAACTCGGTGACGGTCTCGTCCGGGCGGCGTTCTGGCTCTTGGGGCAGATAACCAACGACGGCGTTCGGCGGTGACGTGGACACGGACCCAGAATCGAGCGACACGATGCCGCTGAGCACCTTCAGAAGCGTGGACTTGCCGACGCCGTTGGGACCGACCAAACCCACTCGCCAGCCCGGCGACACCGACAAATCCACATCGTCGAGAATCGTCGCCAGGCCGAGTGCGAGCGACAGAGAGCGAGCGTGAAGCGTTGCGTGAACAGACATGCCACCCCATTGTGCTGCAGTCCGTGACCGAATTGGCGGTTGCGGAATGCCCTCGACGTGAACCCGGTTGGCTCGGGCATGGCTTACAACGACGCACCTGCCGACTGGTGGAAGACCTTCATCGACGCGCTGCCCGCCCACACCGCAAAGTTGGCGGTCGTTCGGGCCGACGGCAGCCCGCTCGTCGCGCCGATTTGGATCGCTCGCGACGGTGACCAAATCGTGTTCATGACGTCGGCCGACACGATCAAGGGCAAGTCGATCCTGCGTGACGGTCGGGTCAGTCTGTGCCTCGACAACGAAACGCCGCCATTCGACTTCGTGACCATCAATGGGACGACGACCACCTCGACGGATACCGATGAATTGATCGAATGGGGTACCCGAATCGCCGCCCGATATATGGGAGGAGCGAAGGCGGAGCAGTACGGCAAACGCAATGCCGTGCCGCCGGAGATGGTGGTGCGGGTCACGCCAACCAGCATCGTCGCCAAGACCAACGTCGCCGACTGACGCGCTGTCGCAATCGTTGCTCAGTCTGATCGACGTACCTGGTCCAACTCCATCGATCGCATGGCTGCGGGGATGTGTTCGAACAGGACATCCATCGTGATTTCCGGATCGATCACTTCGTAGTGATGGGCAAGCTGAACTCTCATGGCGCGAATGGCTCGCCAAGGAACGTCCGGAAACTCGATGTGGAAGCCTTCGGGAAGCCGAGTGGACGCTTCTCCGAACCGCTCGATCAGCGCCTCGGCCGCAAGACTCATCCATTTGTCTCCAAGCACTACTGAACGCCCGTTTGCCGCAAGCTCTTGGCACTGCATGCCGTAATCGAGCATGACCTCCAGGGTCCTGCGCACGTCTCGATCCATCCACCAGCGAGACAAGCGAGAACCCTCGCGTGGCTCAGTTGCCGGAACCACGATTTCGGGCTCTCGTCGCTGCTGACGCTTGGTCATACGGCGACTGATTCTGCGAGGATCAGCCGATGCTCAGTGAGAACGGTTGGTCGCAGACCGCCAGCAGAGATGACATCACATGATGTGCCAGCGACGGATTCCAGTCGATCTTGAAGATCGAGCATGGCCAGCAGCGTCGGTCGGCCTGCGAATCGGACGAGGAAATCCAAGTCGCTTTCCGCTGTGTCTTCGTTGCGTGATGTCGAGCCGAACACTCTGATCTCGGAAATTTCGAACTCGGATGCAATCCGGCGGATGTCGTCTCGATGTCGCTGTAGCGCCATCGACGGTGTGTAACCAATTGCTCGCAGGATGCGGCCTGATGTGTCGCCATTCGGAACACTCGAACCGACTTCGTATCGAGCGATCGCAGACTGTGTCGTCTTGGCTCGGCGCGCAACCTCAGCCTGCGACAACTTCATGGCCTGACGCGCTCTACGAATGCGGTCGCCGATGTTCATTTCGCAATCATACATGCTGAGATGTATGACACACGGAGGGTGCCGAACCATCGGAAGCCAATCGGCCCGTCGAGTGTTGTGCGACGATACGAGTGATGAATCCGCCCGTTCACGCAGGCCGGGGTCCGGCGCTGCCGACCGGAACGGTCACGTTTCTGCTCACCGACGTCGAAGGCTCGACCCGACTGTGGACCGACCGCGAAGCCGAGATGGGTCCAGCGATCCAGCGCCACTACGAGATCCTCGACGCTGCGATTGCGCAACACAGCGGCGTTCGTCCGGTCGAGCAGGGCGAGGGTGACAGCGTCGTCGGCGCGTTCGATCAGGCAGGCAATGCAATTGCTGCGGCCGTTGCCGCCCAATTGCAATTGATCGACGAGTTGCCGTGGCTGCCGGTTCGGATGGCCCTGCACACGGGCGATGCCCAGTTGAGAGATGAACGCAACTACGTCGGCCAGACGATCATTCGTTGCGCACGGTTACGGGCTTGCGCCCACGGCCAACAGATCCTGGTGTCGGCGGCAACGCACGCCCTGGCCGACAGCTCCAGCCGTGGCATCGACGCATCCGACATTTCGTTCATCGACCTCGGCGCCGTCCGCTTGAAGGATCTGGCCCAACCCGAGCGCGTCTGGCAGCTGGCATCGATCGGACTGCGCACTGAGTTCCCGGCGCTTCGATCGCTGGACGTCGCGCCGAACAATTTGCCGTCGATGTTGACGTCGTTCATCGGACGCGAATCCGAGTTGATTGCGATCGGCACAACCCTCGCCGAACACCGGCTGGTCACCCTCGCCGGATCCGGTGGCAGTGGCAAGACACGCCTTGCGATTCATGCCGCAACGGAGGCGCTCGGCGCTCATCCGGGCGGCGTGTGGTGGGTCGATCTCGCACGTGTGACCATCGGCGCCGACGTGGCTGACCGGATCGCCGCGGCGACGGGCTTCACTCTCGGCGCTTCGGGCCACGCCGTCTCCGAACTCGTCCGACATCTCGGCCATCTTGGCGACGCATTGATTCTGCTCGACAATGCCGAGCACGTGATCGACGACGTCGCCGAGGTCGTCCAAGCAATCTCGTCAGGTTGCCCGGACATCCAGCTCCTGATCACCAGCCGTGAACCGTTGGGGGTCCCTGGCGAACTTGTTTGGCGAGTACCCTCGCTCGCAACGCCTGAAACCGCGAGGGCCCATGGTTCAGTGACGGCGACCGGGCCGACGTTGGCAGAGATCGAGGTGTTCGACTCGGTTCGACTGTTCGTCGATCGTGCGCTTCGCGCCCGTCCGAACCTGGTCCTCGACGACACCGTGGCACCTGCGATCGCATCGATCTGCGCCCGCCTCGACGGCATCCCGCTCGCGATCGAGTTGGCTGCGGCCAGGGCGCGATCATTGCCCCTCGACAAACTGGCAGCCGGCCTCGACAACACCTTTCGGCTGCTGACCGGTGGTGCCCGAACCGCGCTCGCCCGACAACAGACACTGCTCGCGTCGATTGCGTGGAGTGTCGATCTGCTCGACGATGTCGAGCGGGCGGTGCTGCGCAGACTGTCGGTCTTCGTGGCACCCTTTCCCTGCGAGGCAGCCGAGGTGGTGGCCGCCGACGGCGATCTCGTCAGCGAAATCGATGTGCTCGACGTTCTCGGCCGCCTCGTCGACAAGAGCCTGATCCAGTTCGACGACGTGAGCGGTCGATACCGAATGCTGGAGACGGTGCGCCAATTCTCGATCGATCAGCTGCGCTCGAACGGCGAGTTGCACGCCACCCGCGCCCGCCATACACGCTGGTACGCCCAATGGAGCACCGACGTCGGCGCCGAGAAGTACGGCATCGACCCGATGCGCCTGCTCGACGATGTCCCCGACGCAATGGTGGCACTCCGCTGGGCATACGACGAGTCCCCCGACGATGCATTTCGGATCATTGCTGGCCTTTCAATTTACCGGATCGCAATCGGGTTCATCTCTGATCAGGTGGCCCAGTACGAATGGATGCTCACGATCGAGCCGGGTCGTGACCAACGGCTGTGGGCCGCCGCGGCGGCTGCAACAACGGCGCTGTCGCTGCCACTCGGACGCAGTGAAATGTTTGCGAAGGGTCCTCAGATCGAGCGGCAACTCGGCCCCGAGGATCATCTCTCGCGCGCACGACTACTGATGGCTCCGACTGTGGGCCGAGCGCTGAATGGTGATCTGGCTTCGTTGCGAGAGATCATCGAGACGGTCAAGCGAGTCGGCCTCGACGCCGGAATCGTTCAGACAGTGGGCACGCTGTGCTTTGCGACTGCTCAGGCCGGCATGATCGACGAGATGGAACGCCATCTCAGCGTCGTCCAAGAGACCCTCGGACGCCACGCAATGGCTCTGAGTACCGATAACGCCGGCGCAGCGTTCGCTGCACATGTGCTCGCCGAAACGTTCAGAGGCAATCTGGTCCGCGCTCGAAACCTGATCGTCGAATCGTCTGCTCCGCGAGACGGCTACTACCGGTTTGTCAGCGCCAACAGTGTGGCCCGGTTGGGCTGGGTGATGCACGATCAGCAACTGATCGAGATTTCACGGCGATGGAGTGATTACGAGCCGCCGCCGATCTTTCGGCATCGTCACATGATGGACATTTACGAGTCGTTGCTGCAACCGGATTGGGAAGCGCTTGCACTGACCGCAGATCAGACCTGGACCCTTTCGGAGCCCATATCGCTTGCACGATCGTTCACCTGCCCGATCCTCAACCTCTCCCTCCTTGCGACGGGCCGAATCGAGGTCGCCGAACGGCACGTTGCGGAACAGGGCGTCGTCGTTGACGCGCTCCCCGGATTGCCGTGGCCGGCGCTCTGCCTGCACGTCGGGCAGGCACAGGTCCAGTTGGCGCGTCACCGCGATGCCGAGGCCACGCTGACTGCCGGCGAGTTGCTGCAGTTGGCGACGGCCAGCGGATCCCCCCTGTACGTCGTGGATGCGCTGGAGGTGCTGGCGGTCCTCGCACATCGCACCGGCGACGCAGATCGGGCAGCCGTTCTTCTCGGTGCGACGGAAGCTGCGCGGGCCAGAATGGGCTACCGGGCGACGCTGTTCTTCGGCTGGCTAGAGCTCGCCGCCATCGTCGACGACGTCCGCGGCAGGCCATCGTTCACGCATGGATCGACCCTGGATCTGAGCCAGGCAGCGCACCTCGCCTGACCCCGCGGTTCCGGCATTTCCAGGCATGCGCCGACCGTCCCGGTGCGCGTGCCCGCCCTGCGACTCACCTCCGCACCGCGGGGCGGGGCGGGAATGGGACGGTATCGGTCTCAGAACCCCAACGTGGTGGGGATCACCTGGTCGGCCGGACAGTTGACGATGGTGGTTGCGGACTCAGTGTTCATACCCGCGGCGTCTTGCTGTTAGGCGACGCGCGCGAACCCTGGTGCGGTAAGAACCGGGGCTTGTACGAAGCCGGCGAGCAGTTCCGCAAGACCCGGTTCGAGTCGGTCGACCGACGATGGCAGGAGCACGCGCCGAAGCGTTTTTGTGGCTGCTATATCGGCCAATTCGACTGCGGCGCTGGGGCCGCAGGCCGTCATTGCGAGCAACTGCTTGGAATTGCCGACGACGGGTTCGATGCGCTCTACAACCTGGTCAAGGTAGCGCCATCCAGCTGTGGACATGTCGATTTCTTCTGCACGAGCGAAGTCGCGCAATGAGCGCGAGGCCGGGCCGCTGAGCAGTAGTAGCAATGTGATGTGCCCGTCGGTTGCGTCGAGCAGTGTGAGGGCACTTTCGCCATCGGGCGAGGTGGGGTCGAGCAGCACCAGCGTCGTCTGGATGGGCGTGGGCGCTGCGGTAGATGTGGGTTCAGTCGTCGGGACTGTGATCGAGATTGGGGATCTCTTGTGTGTGAACCTCATGGTTGGGCCGTCCTCTCTTCGAGCGGTCGCCTCCACGGTACGGACCATTGGTAACGCGGAGATGAACGCAGTGTCACAAAGGCGCAGTTTGTGCGTGGCAGTTGTCACCTCACGTGGCAGGAGTCACGCGAAACGCGTCAGTCATCGCCTTCTGGGTCCGACGTGACGCACCAATCGATGTCGCCGTCGAGCATTCGCAGCAACCGCGCACCTGACTCACTTCCGCACCGCGGGGCGGCTTTGGGACGGTATAGGTCTCAGAACCCCAACGCGGTGGGGATCCGTGCCATCGGAAGCTGCCGTGATCGGCCACGAACGGCCGCGGTGGATCTTCTAGTGTCGGGACATGCAGGCGATGGGCGTCACCTCGACGCGGGCGGTGATGTTCTGTGATGTCGTGGGCTCCACCGAGATCCGTTCGCGCCTGGGCGACGCTGCGGCGGACCCATGGTTCGAACAGTTGATGGCCGCGATCTCCAACGCGGTGATCGATGTCGATGGGCTGGTGGTGAAGACGCTGGGTGACGGCGTGATGGCCGTGTTCACGTCGGCCTCGGCGGCGTTGCAGGGCGCTGTCGACATTCAACACGCGGCCGACGCCCACGGCATCGGCCGCGCAGAGCCGGCACTGATGAGGGTTGGTGTGTCGATCGGCGATGTTGCCGAGGCCGATGGCGATTGGAGCGGCCTACCCATCGTGGAGGCGGCGCGATTGTGTGCGGCAGCCGGATCGAACGAGATCTTCGCGTCCGAGGTGGTTCGGTTGCTGGCGGGAAGTCGGACGGACCAGCAGTTCGAATCGGTCGGTGCGCTGGAACTCAAGGGACTCGCGGACCCCGTCTCGACGGTGAGGGTCCTGTGGTCGCCCCGCGGAGCTGCGGTCGCGTCGGCTGCGCTTCCGGCGGCGCTGGGAACGTCGGTACGCGGGCCGTTCGTCGGCCGGCAGTACCTCATGACAGATTGCTACGACGAGTGGAAGACTGGCGTCTGGCGGGGCTTGTTGGTGGCCGGCGAACCCGGTATCGGCAAGACCCGATTCGTTGCGGAACTCTGCAGACGCATGTCAAGCGCTGGGGTAATTGTGGTGGCGGGTCGTTGTGACGAAGACATCGCTGCTTCTTACCGGCCGTGGACCGAGGCGCTGGAGCCGCTGGTCGCGACGATGTCGAACGAAGACCTCGCCGGATTCAGTGAGGAGCACGGTGCCGGGCTCGCGTACGTCGTTCCGACGCTGCGCCGCCGGTTGCCGAACCTGGAGTCCCTCGCGGCGATGGATACCGACACGCTGCAAGGCGTCGTGGTGGATGCTGTCGCTGCCTTTCTCACGCTCCGGGCGGAATCCGGCCAACTGGTCGTCGTGCTCGACGATGTCCATTGGATCGATTCGTCATCGCTGGTACTACTTCGTCAGATCGCCACGACGACGCCTTTGGGGGTGAGTCTGATCGCGACGTACCGCGACACCGACCTGGACCGGGTTCATCCATTGAGCGCTGCGCTGGCGGACCTCCGCCGTGTCGACGGTATGCGCAGGGTCGGTCTGCAAGGCCTCGACGCAGTGGCCATCGGGGAGTATCTCACCGCTGCAGCCGGTCACACACTCGACCCCGATGGGATGCGTCTCGCCGACGCTGTTCACGAAGGGACCAACGGGAACCCGTTGTTCGTCGGTGAAGTGCTTCGCCATTTGACTGAGTCCGGTGCCATTCGTCGCGCCGACGACCGGTGGGTTGGTGAGAGCGGTCTCTCATTGCCGGAGGGCTTGCGAGAGGTGATCGGTCGTCGGTTGACCCGGCTGGGCGATGCCGTTGCCGTCGTGTTGCGGGTTGCGGCGGTGCTGGGTCGCAGCTTCGACCCCGATGTGGTGGAAGCCGTCGTCGGCCATGACGTGCTCGAGGAACTGGAACTCGCTGCCGCTGCTGGGATCATCGAGGAGACCGACCGGTTGTTCGAGTTCCGTCACGCCATTCTGCGAGAAGTGCTTCTCGCCGAGCTTTCCGCGACGCGGCTGCAGCGGTTGCATCGCGACGTTGCCAACGCGCTTGATCGACGATGGGCCCTCAGCCGGGACCAGCACATCGAGGAACTCGCGCACCATCACGCCGAAGGCTGCACCAAGCACGCCGCGCACTGGTGCCTGCAGGCGGCTAGGGCGGCGAACGACGAGTTCCAGAGTGTTCGCGCCATGCAGTGGGCCGACCGCGGGCTGGAGCTGGTCGAGTTGGCCGACGCCCCCGACCCGGTTGTGCAGTGCGACCTGGCGATCGCGAAGGCGTTCGCCGAGCTCCGCGAAGACCCACACTCAATCGCCTCACCCAAGGCTGCTTTCGAATTTGCAGTCGCAATCGACGACCATCATCGGATGGCCCAGGCAGCGCTCACGGTCGGTGTGGCAACGACTGGCGACGTGTCGTCGGGCCATCTCGAATTCCGTCAATACGCGCTCGAGCTCTTACGCGACGACCGTTCAGCTGAGACGCTGATGCTGGAAGCTCAACTGCTCGGCGTCGTACACCTCGGGCCCCAATTGACATCGGCCGCGCTTGCCCTACACAGCCGGCGAATCCTCGATCAGCTCGAACACATCGATCCCGAACATCCGCTCTCGACCCAGATCGCCTGGAGCGTGGCCGTCGGCATGGTATTGATGAACCAGTATCGCTCCGCACGGGATGTGTTCGAGCGCTACCCGACTCGGTCAGCGCACGCGCCGGTCACCTCGCTGATCGTCCCGGGCGAGCGCTACTTGGCTCACATGCATCTCGGACTCGGCAATCGAGACGGGTTCGACGAGGGCCTCGTTGCATTCGAACGGGTCCTCCGTCCTCGATTCGGTGTCCGCAGGGCGAAGGCGTTCCTCCTCCAGTCGCAGGCAATGGAGGCCTTCCTCGACGGCGATTGGCAACGAGCCCGCGAACTTGTCGACGAGATCCAGGAAATCGCCGGCCACGACGGAAACTTTGCACTGGGTTGTAGTTCGCAACGCGGCTGGCTTGCACGCGAAACCGGACGCACGGAACGGCAGTTCCAGAGCACCCGACAATTGGCCGAAATGGCTCCCGACTTTCCCGTCCTCCAGGCGCTTCTCGTCGGCGATGCCGCCGAGGCAGGTCATCACGAGACTGCCGCGTCGATGCTGGAAGAACTCGCACCGGACGAATTCGCCGCCATCGGCAGAGGTTGGCTGACGACAATGGCGCTCGGCAACGTGGCCTGGGCAGCCATCACTGTCGACGCCCGCCACCATGCCCCCGTGCTGCGTCGTCTGCTGCAGGAGCACGAGGGCACCATCGCCGTAATCGCCTCGGGGATCTACGCGATGTGTTCGGTCGATCGCCTAATGGGCGGTCTTGCTGCGCTCGACGGTGACGACGCGGAGGCCGACCGACTCTTCGCAGCGGCGCTTCAACAGGAAGAGGGCGTGCGTTCGCCGCCACTCGCAGCCCGTACCCGGCACTGGTGGGCCCGGGCCCTGATCCGACGCGGCGACCCAGATCGGGCGCTCCCGCTGATTGTCGCCGCACTCGAAACCACCGACAGACTCGGGATGAAACGGCTCTCCGAGGAACTCCGAGCTCTCGAAGCGTCGACCACACGACTCGGCTGATCGTCAGTCTCTCGAACGAGTGCTCTCCTGCCAACCAGCCTCAGGGGTGAATCCGGCCAGGTTGTGACGGAACATGATCGATAGGCGGGGGCCTTCGGCGTGCGCGACCTTGGGAACGCAATGCTCCCAGTCGTGCTGGCACGCTCCGCCCATCACCAACAGGTCGCCGTGGCCGATACGGAATGACCGTGACGGCCCACCCGCCCTCGGCCGGAGCATGAAGTTGCGCGCCGAGCCGACGCTGAGGATCACGACCACCGGTTGTTCGTGCGTGAAGCGCTCTCGGTCTCCGTGCCAGGCGACCGAGTCGCGCCCGTCGCGGTACAGGTTGAAGCCGATGCTGTCGAAAGGGCGCTGGTACTGCTGAGCAAGCGAGGCACTGATGTCGCTCAGCAACGCGAGCGGCACTGGCGAACCATCGACACCGTCCCACCAACATGTCAGCCGCGGCTCTGGGAGAAGCCGATCCCACATCGTGACCTCGCGCTGGCGCCACGGCAGCGCTTGGGCCAGTTCGGCGAACACCGTGTCCGACCCGGTCAGCCAATTCGGTTGGTGGTCGACCCAGGAATACTCGTCCAGCCACGTTCGCCGCAGCTGCCCGAACGACGGATCGAAACCGGGGTCCGACGACCCGAACAGACTTGCCTGCCAACTCAGTTCCGGTTCGACGTCGTGACTGATCGTCATCAACTCATCCTGCCAGACCGAACACTCGTTCGCAACCATCCCCGACTCCCCCGCTCGGCGGTGCTGGCGGCGGCGGCTGCGGCTGCGGCTGCGGCTGCGGTGACACGAAACACGCCCTTGGTACTGCGTTGTGCCACCCCTTGGCACAGTGCGGCACCGAGGGCGTGAAATGTGCCAGCAACCCTGGGAACATTCGTCGAGCAACACCCCGCCACCCCGCCACCTCGCCACCTCGCGACAGCCCCGGACCACCCCGGGTCCGGAGATCCCGCCGGTAGCCTGGGTCACCCGTGAATCTTGCGTCGTTACCCCCGTTCCTCCGCGAAGAGACCGCCCTCACCCAGGCCCTCGGCAAGCCGAATGCGGTGATCGCCGTTCCCGAATCGGCACGACCGATCACGCTTGCAGCGTTGCAGCATCTCAGCGCTCGCCGCCCGCTCGTGGTTGCCTGCCCGACGGGAACAGCCGCCGGGCAGTTGTACGACGACCTGCAGCAGTTCATGCCCGAGGGCGACGTGATGCTGTTCCCCGCATGGGAGACACTGCCGTTCGAACGCGTCAGCCCAAGCGTGGAAACCATGGGTCGGCGGCTGGAAGTGCTGTGGCGAATTCGCGACCGTGACCGCTGCCCGGCCATCATCCTCGCCAGCGTCCGCTCGTTACTCCAGCGCCTTGGGCCGGGTGCGGTCGACGTGGAGCCGGTGCGGGTTGCGCCACATGCAACCATCGATCCCGACGAGTTGCTCCAGACTCTGATCGCCGGTGGCTACCGACGCGAGGAACTCGTCGAACACCGCGGCGAGGTTGCTCGCCGAGGGTCCATTATCGACGTCTTCCCATCCACCGCCGATGCCCCGATCCGGATCGACCTGTGGGGCGACGAGGTGGATCGGCTGACAACCATCGGCGTCAACGACCAGCGCAGTATCGGCGACCTCGACGAGGCGTTCATTTTCCCCGCCCGCGAGTTGTTGCCAAGCGACGAGGTGCGAACTCGCGCTGCCAAGCTCGTCGGCGACGAACCGTGGGGCCGCGAGCAATGGGAACGACTTGCAGAAGGCACGCACTTCGACGGCATGGAGAGTTGGCTGCCGTGGCTCACCGACGGCGATCAGTTGCTGACGGATGTGCTTCCGGCAACCGGCAAGGTCGTGCTGGTCGAGCCACGACGGATGAGGGACCGAGCAAACGACTTGCTCGCCGAAGAGGACGACCTGGCGCGGGCGCTCGCAAGTACGTGGGGTCGCGATCCAGACGTTGCCTTCCCACGACTTCATGCAGAGCCGGATCAATTGCTCGCCCCGAATACCGATGGGCGCGAAGCCGGCGCATGGATGATGACGCTGGCCCCGGAGAATCCCGATTCGCCGATGGTCCAGGCAAGCGGCTGGGGACCAGTCGTTGGCGACGGTGACGGTTTGACGACCCGACTCACCCAATTATTGGGAGAGAAATACCGGGTCGTCGTCGCTGCCGATGGCGAGGGTTCTGCGCAGCGCTTGGCAGAGTTACTCCGCGATCGAGGTCTCGACTTCCCAATCGTTCCAGCCGGCAAGACGCCCGATCTGTCGCGACCGGGTGGCTACGTGGTCGTCGCACCGCTTCATCGCGGCGTCACCGTTCCGGCAGCCAAAGTGGCCATCGTCGCCGAGGGAGATCTCACCGGTCGGCGGCGCACTCACCGCCAGCCGCGCGCCCGCAAGCGTCAGAGCGCAGGCTTCTTCGAGGACCTGCGCGCTGGCAACTACGTCGTGCATCATCAGCACGGCGTCGGCCAGTACGAAGGAATGGTCAAGCGAACAATCGGTGGGATCGAGCGCGACTACCTATTGCTCGCGTACAAGGGTGGCGACAAGCTGTACATCCCGAGCGACCAGATCGACACGATCCGTCAATACGTCGGCGGTGAAGCACCGATTCTGCACCGTCTCGGCGGAGCCGACTTCGCCAAGGCGAAATCGCGCGTCAAGTCTGCGGTTCGCGAGATCGCCCAGGAACTGGTAGTGCTCTACCAAAAGCGAATCAATGCCACCGGTCATGCGTTCGGCCAGGACACGCCGTGGCAGCGAGACATGGAAGACGCGTTCCCGTTCGTCGAGACGCCGGATCAGAAGACAGCCATCGACGACACCAAGGCCGACATGGAACGGGCATTCCCGATGGACCGCCTCGTGTGTGGCGACGTGGGCTTCGGCAAGACCGAGGTTGCGGTTCGGGCTGCGTTCAAGGCAATCCAGGACGGCAAGCAGGTCGCCGTCATGGCGCCGACAACGCTGCTTGCGACCCAGCACGGCAACGTGTTCGCCGACCGCTTCAGCGGGTATCCGATCCGAGTCGAAGTACTCAGCCGATTCCTGACCAACAGCCAGGCCAAGAAGGTGATCGACGGCATCGCCAACGGCGAGGTCGATTGCGTGATCGGCACGCACCGGCTCCTGCAGGACAGCGTCACGTTCAAGGATCTCGGCTTGCTCATCGTCGACGAAGAGCAGCGGTTCGGCGTGCAGCACAAGGAAGCAATGAAGAAGCTGAAGGTCAATGTCGACGTCCTCACCCTCAGTGCAACCCCGATCCCGCGCACGCTGGAAATGAGTCTGGTCGGCATTCGCGATCTGTCGCTGCTGCAGACTCCGCCGGCAGACCGCCAGCCGATCCTGACGTTCGTCGGCGAGTACGACGAACGAGTCGCGATCGAATCGATCCGCCGTGAACTACTCCGCGAGGGCCAGGTCTTCTGGGTCCACAACCGGGTTCAATCGATCGATCAGTGCGCCATTCGCCTTCGCGAGTTGGTCCCAGAGGCCAGGGTCGCGATCGCCCATGGCCAGATGGATGAGGGCACGCTGGAGCAAGTGGTGCTCGACTTCTCCGAGGGCAACCTCGACGTCTTGGTCTGCACGACGATCATTGAGAGTGGCATCGATATGCCAACGGTGAACACGTTGGTCGTCGAACGCGCGGACCTGCTCGGCCTCGGTCAGATGCACCAGCTTCGGGGCCGCGTGGGGCGAAGCGGCTCTCGGGCCTACGCATACCTGTTCTATCCCCGTGACAAGAGTCTGTCGGAGGAGGCGTACGAGCGATTGAAGACCATCGGCGAGGCGACCGACCTTGGCAGCGGCTTCAAGATCGCGATGCGCGACTTGGAGATCCGTGGTGCGGGCAACCTGCTCGGGCAGGCTCAGAGCGGCCACATCGCGGCCGTCGGCTACGACCTGTACTGCCAGATGGTGACCGAAGCCGTCAGCGAGATGAAGGGCGAGGAGGTCAAGGCACCGTCGGAATTCAAGCTGGACGTTCCGACAGACGCCCACCTTCCATCGACGTACGTCCCCAAGGAGGCGCTGCGTCTGGAGGCCTATCGCCGCCTCGCCGCGATCGAAACCGAAGCCGACGTCGACGACATCCGCAACGAATGGGAGGACCGCTACGGTCCGCTGCCCGCTCCGGCCGAGGCTCTGCTGATGATTGGTCGGCTCCGCGCCGAGTGCCACCGATTGGGCCTCAAGGACATCTCGATCAGCTCCAATCAAGCTCGCCTGGCCCCAGTGGAACTGAAGACGAGCGAGGAAATGCGCCTACGGCGGCTGGCTCGAGATGCCATCGTCAAGGACGAAATCAAACAGCTCGTCGTCCCGATCCGCAAGGGTGTCGACCCGGCAACCTTCCTGGTCGGCTTCCTCCGCGAGCTGATCCCGGTAACACCTCAGCCAGTAGGGTCATCGGCGTGATTCGACCAACCACATCTCGATCCGCCAAATTTCACCGGACCCCCTCCGTGGTACTCGCGATGGCCCTGACGGCCACGCTCACCACTGGCTGCGGCACCTTCACCGACAACGATGTCGCCGCCAAGGCAGAGGGTCACGAACTGTCGATCGACGATCTGGTCCTGCTCAGCAAAGACTTCGGCCTCCTCGCCGAGACCGGGGATTTCGCTGGCACCGACCTTCGCGGCATCCTCAGTCAATGGGTGGTCACGACCGCCCTCGCCGATCGCTTCGGGCTCGGCAACGATGCCGCAGCCAACGAAGAGGCCGCCAAGATCTACACCGACGACGACCCCGTTCGTTGGGCCGCTCTATCGCCGGTGACCCAGGAACTGCTGATCGGCGGTGTCCTCACCCAGCAGTACCTCACGGCGAATCCCGATGTGATCTCCGACGACGTCTTGGCCGCTGCCTACAACGCCGGTGTCACGGCGTCGAAAACCCTGTGCCTGCGCGTCATCGTCAGTGACGATGTACTCGTGATCAGCGATGTCGCCATGCAACTGGAAGCCGGCGGCGATTTCGCCGAACTCGCCGCCGCGAATTCAACGGACGCTGGGTCGGCTGCAAACGGCGGCATCCTTGCCAACGCCGAGGGGAACGAATGCGTCCCTGCGTCAGGCATTTCCGAATCCATCGTCGCGGCGCTCGCGACAACTCCGATCGGCGTGCCGTCAGCACCGACGCCGCTCGGAAGCAGCTACGTCATCTTGTTGCAACGTCCCTACGCCGAAGTTGCCGACCAAGCCCGATCAGCGCTCGGTACCTCCCAGGCCGTCGCGTCGAGGGTGATCGGCAGCGACGGGGTCACCATCAACAGCCGGTATGGGATGTGGGACGCCGACGCCGGAGCCGTCGTTCCAACCAGGTGATGTCTGACCCGGGCGCGACGAACAAGCCTCGCGTCGTCGTGGTCGGGCTCGGCCCCGGCGGCATCGAGCACGTCACCGAACAGACCAGGTCGGCCATCGAGCGGAGCCGCCACCGCTACCTGCGCACGTCCCAACATCCGTCTGTTGAACTGGTGTCCAACGCAACCTCGTTCGACCACCTCTACGAATCTGCGGAAACCTTCGAAGCCGTCTACGCCCAAGTCACCGAAGCCCTCGTTGCGGCCGCCCGACAGCACGGCGAAGTGCTGTACGCAGTTCCCGGATCACCGCTCATCCTGGAGCGCAGTGTCCGTCACCTCCGTGCCGACGCCCGCATCGAGTGCGAGGTTCTGCCGGCTCTGTCGTTTCTCGATGTCGCCTACTCCGCACTCGGGCTCGACCCCGTCGAAGCTGGTCTGCGCCTCATCGACGGCCACGAATTCGCGACCGCTGCAGCGGGTGAGCACGGGCCGTTGCTGATTGCGCACACCCACGCCAACTGGGTGCTCAGCGATATCAAGTTGGCCATCGACGATGCCAGCAACACATCGAACGACGATCTCGAAGTCGTCATCCTCCAGCGCCTCGGCACACCCGACGAATTGATCACTCACACGACATGGGCGGAGATGGATTCGGTTGTCGTCGCGGATCACCTCACGAGCGTTTATGTGCCTCGTCTGAATGTTGCCGTCGCAGAGCACTACGCACGCTTTCACGCACTTGCTCGCACCTTGCGCGAGCAATGCCCGTGGGACATCGAGCAAACGCACGCGAGCTTGATTCCGTACCTCCTCGAGGAAACCTACGAAGTGGTCGACGCCCTACAGGCTCTCGACCCCGACGATCAGGCGACCGACGAAGACCTGATCGAGGAACTCGGGGACCTGCTCTACCAGATCGAGTTCCATGCAACCATCGCTGAGCAACAGGGTCGATTCACCATTGCCGATGTCACCCAGGGCATTCACGACAAGCTGGTCCGTCGTCATCCGCACGTGTTCGGCCAGGATGGACAGGACGCGATCGAGGTCGACGGCACCGCTGCGGTGCTGCAGAACTGGGAAGCCATCAAGCGGTCAGAGAAGCGACGCACGAGCATCTTCGACGGCATTCCGTCATCGCTTCCGTCGCTGAGCTACGCGTACAAGGTCCAGAAGAAGGCCGCCAGCGTTGGATTCGACTGGCCGGATGTGCACGGTGCGCTGCCCAAAATTGCCGAGGAGACCAACGAAGTGATGACTGCCCACGCCAACGGGGATAGGCAGGCAACAGCTGAAGAACTGGGCGATCTGTTGTTCTCCGTCGTCAACGTCGCCCGCCATCTGAAGACGGACCCAGAGGTTGCGTTGCGATCAGCGGTGACGAAGTTCCGTCGCCGATTCGAGGAAGTCGAGCGCCTTGCCGGCGAACGTGGCCTAGACCTCAACACCGGCGATCTCGCCGTGTTCGATCAGCTGTGGGACGACGTCAAGGCCATCGAGGCAGGCGTCACCGCGCCAGGCGTCGTCGCCGACTGAGCAGCGCCCCCGACGGGTCCGCCAACCGGGATCGGTTGCGGGGCCGGTGGAAGGAACGAGGATCCGTTCTCTCCTGTGACGGCCCCACTGTGGCGGTATGTCCGACACGCCCGATCAAGTCGCGTCATCGCGGTCCAGGCCAGTGCTGCGCCGAGCATTGCCATCGCTGTCTGAGCGACACCGAACGCAACAATCTGGATTCGATTCGTGCTGTTGGCCGAGATGAACGCTGCGAACAAACTCATCGCGACATCGGCGGCCATCCAACCGAGGAAGATTCGCCCCCGACCACCGAGGGCCGAGACGGTACGTCCGAGAACGAGTTGACCGACGACGAAACCGGCGAACGTGATCACCAGGCCGATCGTCAGTACGGCGGCGCCGAAGGGCCCTGTCAGCGCGAACACGCCAACAGCGATGATGACGGGCCCGGAAACGAACGACGCGAAGACAGCGAGCGGGTTTGGCGCCATGATCGATCGGCGGTGTGCGTTTCGAGCGGCCACGACTGCCCAGACGATGTACACGACGTGGACGGCCGCACTGACAGCGCCCACCACGATCGACATCGTGCGGAAGTCGTCGAGGGCGTCAGCACGTTCGAACGGGGTCGAGTCGCTGCCGAGGTAGCGACCGCGAAGGACGAACAGGATGCCGACCGAGGCCAGCCCCGTGCCGAGCAGGCCGACCGTCACGAGAACTCGCAGAAACAGCGTCGGCGTCAGTCGCCGCCGCAATTTACGGCCGGAGCGGCTGATCTTGAGTCGCTTGGGATCATTGTTCACGCTGTCCGGATCATCTTCGAGCGCCCATCGGTGGCCGATCAATGCGTTCAGGTTCTGGGCAGTCGCAAACGCCAAGGCGGCCGAGGCAAGCAACATCAGCGCGCTCAGATAGCACGCGAACGCGCGGATCTTGAGCACGTTCTGAGGGTTGTCGACCGGCAGCACCGTCGTTGCCCCGGACATGCCGACGATCAGCAGGAAGGCACCGATGACGGACGCGATAAACCAGGTTCGGGCGAGGTGAGGCGTGCCACCGAGATCATCGGCTGCACCGCCGAGCGTTCCGAATGGCAGGTACAGCACGGCGAGGAACACCGTGAGTCCAACGAGGGACCCGGAGTCCAGTTTCTTGTCGAGCGTCAGGTGAGCGATCAATCCAAAGCCAGGGGCGATCAGCCAACCGGCCGCTGCAAACCACGGTGTCCGCAAACTGTGGCCGACCCGATTGGTATTGGTCACGATCAAGCCGCTCCACAATGCCATGGCGACCAGACCAACGACGCCGATCGCACCCATCGAAGCTGTCAGGTCGCGTACCCGATTGAGATGGCTCGCCGCGTCGACCGAGAGTCCGTTGTCGCGGAACAGGTCGGCGTGTTTCTGGAAGGCCACGCCGATCAGGCCTGCCAGAGCAGCGAGGGCGAGCGGTACCAGTACGACCAACCAACGCAGCCCGAAATCCGCCATCGGGCGACGAATCTCGAAGCCCTTTCGATGAACGGCGGCCGCTTCGGCCTCGGCAAGATCCGCTTCGTAGCGGCTCGGGCGATCGGGGCGCTGGCTCGTCACGAGCGATAGACGCTCGCCACTGCCACGCTGCGGGATGAACGGACGCGCCGCATCCTCGCTGCGAGTTCGTTCGCTCGCATCGAGCACCATGTCGAAGGGCACGTCTTCTGGGGACAACACGT